>CADCOJ010000157.1 GCA_902803075.1 Oscillospiraceae bacterium
CGGCGAGCTGCTGCCACGGCTTCGCATCGCATGTGCTGTACTGGCTGGCAGGGATCTTCGGCATAACGGACGCGGACGGCGCAAGGTGAACGAGCGTTTTGAAAATGCCATATAAAAACCGCGCGGGCGGGGGAATAGACCCTCGCCCGCGCGGTTTTTGTGTCCAGACTGACCGTACGCCGTTCATTCCGGTTCATCCGAAACCAGAGCGCCGTCCATCAGCGCCTCCTGCAGCTGGTGTGCTTCCTCCAGCTGCGCATAGGGAACATAGAGCTGCATCCGCTCCGCGGTCGTGCCGCGATAGGCGACCATACCATTGCGTTTGGCCGGCTCAGAGATGCAGGAGATCTCATTGTCTTTGAGCAGATCGACCAGCATTTCGGACCAGGGGAAGCCAATCGAGCCGAGCAGGCAGTAATCTTCATCGGTTGGACCGCGGCTGGAGATGTTTTTGCAGGACGGGCACTCCGGCTGCGGGTGCACTCTGTTGCACATTTCACAATAGTACATGCGTAGCCTCCTTTCAGGGCAGCGTGCGGTTATGATCCGGACGGTTTGCGCTCGTGCTTTTTGCGGAAGTAGTGCTCAAGCACGGGGATAAACAGGAAACAGACAAACGAGGCTGTGAGGCCGCCGTTGTAAAGGCAGAAATAGCTGTGCAGCAGCGGCACACAGGTCACAAGAATGAAATGAAGCATCCCAAAGGCGATTCCGGCCAGCACGCCATAGTGACCGGCCACGGGACACAGCCCGCTTGCATAACATACGCCAACAACGATAGCCTGCGCGTCAAGCGCCATGGTGAATTCCGTACCGGTCAGGCCGCAGACAAAGCGCGCCATCAGGCTGGCCAGCGCATAGCCAACCATGATCGGCCAAACGTTCAGCGGATGGCTGCCTTTGAAGCTGCAGCAGACCATGCAGAAAACTGTTCCGAACGTCACGCCGTTCCAGACGGCTCCTGTGGCGTTGTAATACAGCAGGATGAACAAGCCGTAGACGCCGAAGTTGATAAGCGCAGCGGCCGTTGAGTAGGATGCGGCGAAGTCTGCGTCGAAGCCGCTGTCGCGCAGGAGGCGGCTGTACTGCCGCCAGCCGCCCATTCGCAGGCCGAACAGAATGGCCAGCGTAAAGACGACCAGGCAGAAGCCGTTTGTGAGCGCCCAGAGATCCTGGCTGAGCCCGACCGGAGCAGAGACGGGCGGGGCAGAGGTAAAGACCTGATAAAGCAGCGCCCGCAGGAAAAATGCTGTCAGGCCGATGGGAACAGCCGCATTGTAGAGCGTGTAGCTCTTGTGCATGTTCGGGCCGTGGGGGAGCACGGCCGGCAGCAGGAAGCCGATGAAGATGCCGATGACGAAGGCCATCAGGACGCCGGAGAGCGTAAAGCCGTGCCACTGCGTGCCGGGATAGCGGAACAGCAGCTCGGTGATAAGGGGGGAGAGCCCCGTGGAAAACGGGAACAGATCCGCCAGCTCGCCTGGGCGGCGCTTCCGGATCAGGCAATAGAGCGCCACGCCTGCAAACGACGGCCAGATATTGAGGACCGTCATGCCCCAGAAGCAGAAGCCGGCTGTCAGAAAAAACGCAAGGACAGAGCTGCTGCCGGGGCGGCTGCCCGGCAGGCAGTAGAGCCCAAGAAGCACAAGGCTGACCAGCGCACAGTTGAGGAACGACCCGGCGATCCCACCGTAGCTCGGGTCAAAAAAACTTTTGGAGATCTGGCCGGACTGTGTGCTCAGCCGCCAGAGCCCCGCGAACATATCGCCGCGGTCCGGCGCGAGCACGGCTGTGATGAGACAGCAGGCGGCAAACACGGCGAACATCGCCCGGATCGTGTTTTCGGGGAGGAGGAGTCGTTCCTTCAGCTTCATTGTTGGCCCCCTTTTTCCGGCCGCGTTACAGCGTGCGCTCTGCGGCCTCCACAACGTGCCCGATGAGTACGGATGCGGTCACGGCGCCGACGCCGCCTGGAACAGGCGTGATGGCTCCCACGACCGGTTCGACTTCAGAAAAGACCGCGTCGCCGGCGATCGCACCGAGCCCGCCGCGGGCATTTGGTTTTTGCGCGTCCCAGTTGACCGAGACGTCCAGCACGATCTGCCCCGGGCGGACATGATCTGCGGTCAGACTTCCGAGCGCACCGGCGGCGGAGATCAGAATATCCGCCTGACGGGTGACGGCAGGCAGATCGTCTGTTTTCGTGTGGCAGATGGTAACGGTCGCATCACGGGCAAGCAGCAGCATCGAAACGGGCTTGCCGATCACAAGCGACCGGCCGATCACGACCGCGCGGCGGCCGCGGCAGGCGATGCCGTAGTGGTCCAGGATCTCCATGCACGCCTGCGCGGTGCAGGGCGGGAAGCCGACCGCCTGTCCGGTAAAGACGCCCGAGCAGGAGAGGCTCGTCATGCTGTCCACATCCTTTGCAGGGTCAAGGCGGTTCACGATCTCATCCTGAAAGGGGCGCAGATGCTGCGGCAGCGGCCGGAACAGCAGGCACCCATGGATGGAACGGTCCGCATTGACTGCGTCCAGCGCATCAAGCAGCGCCTGCCTTGAGACATTCTGAGGCAGCGCGCGCACCTCCGCCTCCACGCCGATCTGCGCGGCGCGGGCCAGGGCGCTTTTTTCGTAGGCCAGGTCGGAGCTGGCTTCGCCGCAGCGCAGGATCACGAGCTTCGGCGTGACGCCGCGCGAGCGCAGGGAGGCTGCGCGGCAGCGCAGCGATTCATTCATGGAGGCGGTGACCTCCTTGCCGAGAAGCAGCTGCGCCATATCAGTGTCCCTCCGTCTGCTGCGTCAGAAGTCCATTTAAAACGTCTTCGTAGATCGTGTCCGCGCGTGCTGTGCAGCGCGCAAGCAGGCTGCGGCATGCGCCGTTCAGCCGGTCGGCAGATACGCGGTTACGAAGCGTTTTCGTGTTGATGAGGATATTGAGTGCGGCGGCCTGCGCGGCGGCCTTGACGAGCACAGCGGCGCAGCCCGCGTCGGAAACGGCCAGACGTGAACCCTTTTCCGCAAACACTGTGATGGCGTCCAGCGATTGAGCGCAGAGCTCCAGGATGCGCATCGGCGCGCGGCATGCTGTGACGGACGCGCTGTCGATCACGTCCGGGCGGGCGGGATCGTCCTTCGGGATGGAGTAGGCCGCCGCAAGCGGAAGAAAGCCCGCCCGGTCGGCCTCGACCTGGTCAAGAAGCTCCTCCTGCAGGGCGCGGCAGGCGTCCATACGCGCAAGGAGCTCCTCCCGTACATCGGTGTAACGCTTTTTGTCAATCGTCAGCGCGCCGACCATCCGCCCCAGCGCAGTGCCGAGCGCGCCGGCCAGCGCGGCTGCGCCGCCTCCGCCCGGCGCGGGTTCGGCAGAGGCGAGGATTTCGGCAAACTCCCGGCAGGAGCGTTGTGTATCATCCATAGTTGTTCTCCGTTTCTTGCGCAGGATCAGAACAGGCCGCGCACCTCGCCGGTTTCCGTGTCGATGTCGACGCGGCGATAAGCGGGGTCGGAGCTGGTGCCGGGCATCATGGAAATGGTTCCGGCCATCGGGCAGAGGAATTTCGCGCCGCCATACTCCAGAATGTCGCGGATCGGCAGGCGCCAGCCCTTTGGCACGCCCTTCCATGCAGGCTCATGGGAGAGGGACAGATGCGTCTTGACCATCATGGTGCAGTAGTCGGCATATTTGGGGTCGGACTCGAAGCGCTTGGCCTTTTCCACGGCCAATGGCGCCCAGTCGACGCCATCGGCGCCATAGACCTCGCGCGCAATGCGTTCCACGCGCTCGCGCAGCGGCATTTCCATGGGATAGAGGAATTTGAGGTCGACCGGATCGTTGCATGCGTCAACAACAGCCTGTGCAAGCTCGATCGCTCCTTCGCCGCCGTAGCGCCAGTGGTTGGAGACGGCGCAGCGGACGCCGTGTTCACGGCAGATACGGCGCACGAGCGCAATCTCGGCGTCGGTGTCAGTGTAGAACTGGTTGATGCAGACGACGGGGTTGATGCCGGACTTTTGAATGGTCGCCACATGGTGCAGAAGGTTCTCGCAGCCCTTTTCCAGAAGCGCGAGGTTTTCCTGCGTGTACTCCGTGGGGAGCGGGCGGCCGGGCGCAACGGCGGGACCGCCGCCGTGCATCTTGAGAGCACGGATCGTTGCGACGAGCACGGAAACGTTCGGCGTCAGGCCGGACAGGCGCGTTTTGACGTTCCAGAATTTTTCAAACCCGATGTCGGCGGCGAAGCCGGATTCGGTGACATGGTAGTCGAAAAGCTTCAGCGCGAGCCTGTCGCCAATGACGGAAGACTGCCCGATGGCGATGTTGGCAAAAGGACCCGCATGCACGAGCACCGGCTGATGCTCGACTGTGTAGCACATGGTGGGATTGATGGTGTTGCGCATCCATGCGGTCATGGCGCCGGCAACTTCAAGATCCTCGGTGGTGACTGGGTTGCCCTTGCGGTCATAGGCCACAACGATCCGCCCGATGCGTTCACGCAGGTCCTTCAGGTCGCGCGCAACAGCCAGGATCGCCATCAGCTCGGAGCTGACGGCAATGCCGAAGCGGGACTCCATCAGATAGCCGTCCAGATTGCCGCCGATGCCCATGATGATGTTGCGCAGGCCCTGGGCGCAGAAGTCGATGACCCAGCCCATTTCAATGCGCTTGGGGTCGATGTCCAGACGCTTCAGCCCGCGCTTGGACAGCCATTCGTCGTCATGGTTGCGCTCATGCTGCATCCGCGCGTTCAGCGCGACCATCGCCAGATTGTGGGCGTTCATGATATCGTTGATATCGCCGGTCAGACCGAGGGAGAACTCCGTCATAGGGATCAGCAGCGCGTTGCCGCCGCCGGCAGCGGTACCCTTGACATTCATGGTCGGGCCGCCGGAGGGCTGGCGCAGGCAGCCGCCGACATTTTTGCCGAGCCGTCCGAGCCCTTCGATCAGGCCGAGGGAGGTGGTAGATTTGCCCTCGCCGAGCGGCGTAGGCGTGATCGCCGTGACCTCGATGAGCTTGCCGTTCGGCTTGTCCTTCAGGCGGTTCATGATCCGGATAAAATCAAGCTTCGGCGTCTTGCCGTGCGGGATGATCTCCTCGGGCAGCAGCCCGAGCTGCTCACGGAACGCATCGACGGAGGGGAGCGTTTTTTCCGCCGCCTCCGCGATCTGCCAGTCCTTGTAGACCGTGGGATCCAGGATCGTTCTTCCGTGTTCGTCCACATACATTCCGTCTTTGAATTCGATTGCCATGCGTGCCTCCTCATTGGACGGGACCGGTTCCGGCCCCGGGATCTTTCTGCTGCGGCCATGGCCGCCTGTTTTTTGAAATCAGTCTATCATGCAAAAACGTGTAAGTCAACTGCTGCCGGAGAAGCGATCCTCCAGCTGACCAAACGCCTGCGGCGTGTCGCAGTCGGCCAGCTCGCGCGCGTCCGTTTCCACAAGACGCAGAGCCTCCGGGTGCGCACGGATCACGGCGCTGCCGCCGCGGTCACCCGTGAGCGCCAGAAGCTCCGGAAAGAAGCGGGCAGGGAAGAGACAGGGGTTGCCGCGCCGGCCATCCGCCGCAGCTGCGGCGATACACCCGGGCTCTGCCCGCCAGCGTGCCGCGATGCGCCGGACAGTTTCCTGCTGCAAAAACGGCTGATCTGCGACCATATACAGGATCCCGCTGCAATGCAGCATCTGCGCCGTGCCGAGACGGATCGTCCGGCTGACGCCCTCTGCGGGACGGTCGTTGACGACGGCGGAAAAGCCGCAGGTCCGGGCAAGTGCGAGCACACTTTCATATCCGGAGACGACCGTTACACACGAAAAGAGGTCCTGCGGGATTGCGTCGAGGGCGCGCGCGATGAGACTCCGGCCGCCGATGACAGCCGTGAGCTTGTTGCTGCCAAAGCGGCTTGCGCTGCCTGCCGCCATCACAAGGCATCCGAGCCCGCCGGTTCCGGTATCTGCCAAGACGATCCCTCCCGCCCGTTTGTTACCATTTCAGTATAGCGCATTTTTCAGAAATGTGCAACGAATCCCTTTGCCGTTCGACATCTGCGAAAAACGCATTATCCTGAAAATAGAACAACGATTTTTCCTTTCGTATCGCATGGCGATGTGTTACAATATATACAAATCCGGCACGAACAGCGGGACGCTTTTTGGAGATCCCGCTTCCGGCAGGCGAATGGAGGTTTTTCCGATGAGCATCGTAGGCAGAAGCGAGGTGCGTGTCGACGCTTTTGACAAGGCAACCGGCAGAACAAAATACTATGACGATCTTGCGCCGAAGGATGCACTGCTTGTGCGCGTGATGCATGCCACGATCGCCCATGGATATGTGCGGTCCGTGGATACGTCCGCCGCGCTGCAGATCCCGGGCGTTGTGAAGATCATCACCTGCTTCGACGTCCCCGATATCCCGTTCCCGACGGCTGGCCATCCGTGGTCGATGGACCCGTCCCACCAGGACGTGGCCGACCGGCTGCTGCTGAACCGCCATGTGCGCTACTATGGTGACGACATCTGCGCGGTCATTGCCGAGCATGAGGTCGCAGCCGCGCAGGCGATCCGCGCCATCCGTGTGGAATATGAGGAGCTGCCGTTTGTCCTTGATGTGCAGAAGGCGATGGAGGACGGTGCACCGCAGCTCCATGAGAAGTACAAAAACAATATCCTCAACCATACCTCCATCCGCAACGGAGATTATGCCGCCGCCTCGCAGGAGGAGGGGCTGATCCGTGTGGAGGGATGGTACGAGACGCCGACGGTCCAGCACTGCCACATCGAAAACCACGGCTGCTTCTGCTATGAGGAAAACGGACGCCTGGTCGTTACATCCTCCACACAGATTCCGCACATCGTGCGCCGCGTGGTTGGTCAGGCACTGGGCCGCCCGTGGGGCGATATCCGTGTCATCAAGCCCTATATCGGCGGCGGCTTCGGAGACAAGCAGGACGCGCTCTACGAGCCGCTGTGCGCCTTCTGCTGCACGCAGGTGGGAGGCCGCGCGGTCAAGCTCGACTGTTCCCGTGAGGAGACGTTTGTTTCCTGCCGTGTGCGCCATGCCATCCGCAGCCACATCATCTCCTATCTCCGTCCGGACGGAACATTTGCTGCGCGCAAGCTCGAATGCTTCTCCAACCAGGGCGCCTATGCCTCCCATGGCCACGGCGTCGTTGCCAAGGGCATGGGTGCGTTCCCGCAGCAGTATCCGTGCCCCAACGTGGAGTGCGACTGCTATACCGTCTTTACGAACAAGCCTGCTGCCGGCGCCATGCGCGGTTATGGCATCCCGCAGGCCATGTGGGCCAACGAATCCCACATCGATGAGTGCGCAAAGGCTGTCGGGATGGACCCCATGGCGTTCCGCAGCAAGAACCTGATGCCGGTGGGCTTCACAGACGGCTTCTCCAAAAACGTCAACTATTTCGACACCTATAACCAGTGCATGCAGAAGGGCGCCGCTTTCATCGACTATGAGAACAAGCGCCGCGCTTACGCAAACCAGACCGGCCCCGTCCGCCGGGGCATCGGCCTTGCCGCGTTCTGGTACAATACCGCCGTGTTCCCCATCTCGCTGGAGACATCATCGAACCGGATGCAGCTGAATCTGGACGGCACCGTCACCATGCAGTGCGGCGAAACGGAGATCGGCCAGGGCGCAGACACTGCTTATGCCCAGATGACGGCCGAGGTCCTTGGCCTCAAGAGCTACCGTGACGTGCATGTGGTTTCCTGCCAGGATACGGACATCACACCCACGGGACTCGGCGCCTACGCCTCCCGCCAGACGTATGTAGCCGGCTTCTCCATTCGGCAGACGGGACTGCTCCTCAAGGAAAAAATCCTCAAGTACGCCCAGGAGATCACGCGTCAGGCGCCCTACAACATGGACATCGAGGATGGGAACATCGTCCGCATGACCGACGGCAAGGTGCTCATGAGCCTGTCGGAGCTGGCCATGACCGCGCAGTACAACCCCGTCCATTCCGAGCATATCACCGCCGAGTCCACCTACACCATCCGCAACAACGCCTATTCCTTTGGCTGCACCTTTGCCGAAGTCGAAGTGGATATCCCGCTGTGCAAGGTGAAGCTCCTGAACATCATCAATGTCCACGACTGCGGCAAGCTCATCAACCCTGCCCTTGCCGAGGCACAGGTGCACGGCGGCATGTCCATGGGCATCGGCTACGGTCTGTCCGAGCAGCTGCTGTTCGATGAAAAAACAGGCCGACCGCTCAACAACAACCTGCTTGACTACAAGCTCTCGACCTTTATGGATCATCCGGATCTGGAGGCGGAGTTCGTGGAGAACGCCGAGCCTACCTCTGCGTTCGGCACAAAGGCGCTGGGAGAACCGCCCGCGTGCTCACCGGCGCCTGCCATCCGCAACGCCATCTATCATGCGACGGGCGTCGCGTTCCGCCAGGCGCCCATCACGCCGCACATCCTGTTTGCCGGCTTCAAAGAGGCCGGACTCATCCGGGACTGAGGGAGGAACGCTGCCATGTATGATCTCAAAGCACTTTACGAAGCCACCAGTGTGGAAAACGCCTGTGCGCTGCGCATCGAGCACCCCGAGGCGCAGATCGTCGCCGGCGGCACGGACGTTTTTGTCCAGATGCGGGAGGGCAAGCGCGCCGGGAAGGAGCTCATTTCCATTCAAACGCTGGATGAGCTGCGCGGTGTGACCATCGACGCGGATGAGAACATCCGCATCGGGTCCATGACCTCTTTCTCCCACATTACGCGCGACCCCATCATTCAGCAGTATCTCGGCGTTCTGGGCGAGGCGGTCGATATGGTCGGCGGCCCGCAGATCCGGAATGCCGGCACCATCGGCGGCAACACCTGCAACGGCGTCACATCGGCCGATTCCGCCTCTACGCTCCACGCTTATGAGGCCATCATCGAGCTGACCGGTGTTCACGGCAGGCGGTACCTGCCGATCAAGGACTTCTACATCAAGGCCGGTACGGTGGATATCCGCGCAGACGAGGGCGAGATCCAGACGGCCATTCTGATCCCCAAGACGTCCTACGACAATACGAAGGGCTTCTACATCAAATATGCCATGCGCAATGCCATGGATATCGCTACCACGGGCTGCTCGGTCAACTGCCGGCTCTCACCGGACAAATCGACCTTCGAGCGTGTGCGCATTGCTTACGGCGTAGCCGGTCCTGTACCGATGCGCGCGCCTTCGGCCGAGCAGGCGGCAAACGGCATGCCCGTTACGCAGGAAACGGTCGATGCGTTCGCAAAAGCGGTCCTGCAGGACATCCATCCCAGAGATTCCTGGCGCGCCTCCAAGGCCTTCCGCGAGCATATCGCCGTGGAGCTGGCCAGACGCTGCCTGACGGAATCGGTCAAACGCTGCGGAGGTGAGATCAATGGCACAGTATAAACTGGTTACCTGTACGATCAACGGCAAAAAGGTGGAGAAGATGATCGACGTCCGCGCAAGCCTGACGGATCTTCTGCGCAATGATTTCCACCTGACCTCAGTCAAAAAGGGCTGTGAGGTCGGTGAGTGCGGCGCATGCAACGCGCTTGTGAACGGCGAAGCGATCAACACCTGCCTGTATCTTGCCGCCTGGGCGGATGGAAAAGAGATCGTCACCCTTGAGGGACTTATGAATCCCGACGGCTCGATCTCCGATATCCAGCAGGCGTTCATCGATGAGGCGGCGGTTCAGTGCGGGTTCTGCACACCGGGC
>CADCOJ010000158.1 GCA_902803075.1 Oscillospiraceae bacterium
CCGGCGCCGTTTTCTCCGAGCAGCGTCAAAACCTCGCCTTCGTTCACGGTCAGGTCAATGGCGCGGTTGGCGTAGAAGCTGCCGAAGCGCTTGCTGATGCGCTCCATGCGCAAAAGTTCACCCAAGTCTCACCAACTCCCTTGCAGTTGCCCGCGCGCACATCCGTCCGCGCCGGGGGAGCAAGCCGGGCGCGGATCATCCAGCCCCGGATCGTTCCATTTATCGTTACTATAACAGGTTTTTCCCGTCTGTGCAAGACGGTATTTTCACCCCCGGCGGGCCGGGCGCAGGGGCCTGTCCCAATCCACGCGCGCGCCCTGCTCCGCAGCCAGGCGGTCGATCTGCTCCGGCAGCTGCGCCAGCAGCTGCGCCTCGCGCTTTTTGGAGCGCCGGCCCGGCGCGTCATAGATCCGCCGGGCGGCATACGCGTCGTAGGTGACGGCGAAATCCTCCTCGTCCCGGTGCGGGAAAAAGGTGACCGCCGCGTCATAGGCGATGTGCCCGCCGCCCGATTCCACGATCAGCATCACCCGCGCGCCCCGCCGCGGCACGCCGGCGATCTCTCCCTCCGCCGCAAAATACCGGTCATATACGTGGATCTGGTCCATGCTCCGTTCCTCCCGTTCCGGAAATTCCGTCGGATCCATAGCATGCGCATGTCCCCGGCCCGGCCTGGGTCCTGCGCAGGATGTGCGGCCCGCCTTCATCCGGCGCGGATCCCGCGCCGCCGTCCGGCTCGCCGCCGTCCGGGCGGACGCAGCAGATGCGCAGCTCCGCCTCCGCGCATGCGGAGGGCGCGGGCTCCCGCGCCCGCAAAAGCAGATGGATCGCCAGGCCGATCACCGCGCCCAAAAGCGCCAGCCCCGCCAGCAGCAGGGCCACGGCGCGCATCACGGTTTTCTGCACGGTCCTGGCCGGGGCATCCATGTCCATGGCGCTCCCCTCCTTTTTTCCTCCATTATCGCACACCGGCCGCCGCCGCGCAACAGAAAAAACCCGGCGCGCACGGCTCCGGGCAAAGATCCTTCGCTTGTCTGCGGGCGGGTTGCACGATCTGCAAGACCTGTGCTATACTGTTTGCAGATCCTGCACATGGGGAGGCGGTCACATGGAAACGCAGGCATACGCCGAGCGCGGCTATCTGCTTGAGGATTTCCGCCTGTTTCATCTGCGCGGCGCCATGGAGGAGCAGCTGGACTGGCACTACCATACGTTCCACAAGCTGGTGTTTTTCCTGGGCGGCAGCGCGGGCTACGGCGTGGAGGGGCGGAGCTTCCGCCTGGAGCGCGGCGACGCGGTGCTGGTGCCGCAGGGGTGCATCCACCGGCCGGAGGCCGCGCCGGGCGCGCCCTATGAGCGCGTGATCCTCTATCTCTCGCCGGAATTTCTCTCGCGCATGTCCGGGCCGGACTGCCCGCTGGACGCCTGCTTTGCCCGCAGCAGCGCGCAGTTCCGCTTTGTTCTGCGGCCGGGCCCGGCCCGGCGGGAGCTGCTGCGGAACCTCTCGGCGCTGGAGGAGGCCGTGACGCAGCCGGGCTTCGGCGCGCAGCTGCTGGCGCAGGCGCTGCTGGTGCAGCTGCTGATCTCGCTGCGGCGCCTGTTCGACGCGGACGGCACCCTCCCCGGCGAGAGCATCGCCGCCGATGAAAAGGTGGCGGCCATCCTGCAATATCTCTCCCAGCACCTGACCGAGCGCGTGTCCATCGACGATCTGGCCGCCCGGTTCTACATCAGCAAATACCACATGATGCGCCGCTTCCGCGCCGAGACGGGCTGCACCATCCACGCATATCTGGTGGGCAAGCGGCTGGCCCTGGCCCGGGAGCAGATCGCCGCGGGCGTCCCCGCCGGGCAGGCGGCCGCGGCCTGCGGCTTCGGGGACTACTCCGCCTTCTGCCGGGCCTACCGCAGGCGCTTCGGCCTGCCGCCCTCCAGCGCGCGGGGCGCATGAGCGGCGCTCAGAGCGTGCGGAGCTGCACCGTGTGCGCCTCATAGGCGGCCAGGCAGCACGGCACGCCCAGCGCATCGGTCAGAAGCGTCAGGCACGCGCCGGGGACGGACGGGAACTCCCCCGCCTCCGAGACGGTGCTCACAGCGCGGAAGGCTTCGTCGATGCCGGCGCCGGTGAGCTTGACGCAGGCCTCCTTGGCGGCCCAGAGCGCGAAAAACGCGTCCGGGCAGCGCTCCAGATACGCCTGCTCCCGCGCGTGGAAGCAGCGCCGGACCAGCGGCTCGGTGTGCACCGGGCGGCGCGCCTGCGCGTCCAGGCCCACGGGGCGCGCGGCAAAGGCGCAGACCCAGAGGCCGTTCGTGTGGGAAATGCTGAAATGCACCTCCGGCACGCCGACAAAAAAAGGCTTGCCGCGGGTGCCCGGCGCGGTGCGCCATTGCGCGGCCTGCGCGCCATAGAGCGCGGCGGCGGCGCAGCGGAGCAGCGCATGGGAGCTGCGGTCGGGCTCGGCCCGGACGACGGTTACGGTCAGCATGCTTGCCTCCTGACTTCCCCACGGTTGACTTTGCCGGCGGGGTGCGGGTATAATAGGAAAAAAACAGGACGAAACGGGGCGATGACGATGGATCCGATCCTGAGCGCAGCCGCAGCCATCCCGGCGGCGCTGCTGCTTTACTATGTATGGAAGGCCGACCGGCTGGAAAAGGAATCCCCGCGGCTGCTGGCCTCGCTGGTCCTGTGCGGCATCGGCGCCACGCTGATCGCGCTGGCGCTGGAATGGCTGGGCGGCGCGCTGCTGGACGCGCTGCTGGACAGCCGGAGCGTGACCTATCTGGCGCTGGAGAATTTCCTGGTGGTGGCCGGCGCGGAGGAGGGCGCAAAGTACTTCGTGATGAAGCGCCGCACCTGGCGCTCGCCGGAATTCAACTGCCAGTTTGACGGCGTGGTCTACGCGGTGTTCGTGTCGCTGGGCTTCGCCCTGCTGGAAAATCTCAATTATGTCACCGCCTACGGCTTCGGCACGGCCGTTGTCCGGGCGGTGACGGCGGTGCCGGGCCACGCGTGCTTCGGCGTGTTCATGGGCACCTGGTACGGCAGCGCCAAGCGCTGCCAGGCCCTGGGCCGCCGGGGCGAGGCCGCCGCCTGCCGGATGATGGCGCTGGTGCTGCCCATGTTCCTGCACGGCAGCTACGACTTCATCGCCTCCGCGGACGAGCCGCTGTTCAGCCTGATCTTCGTGATCTTTGTGGCGGTGATGTTCGTGGTGGCGTTCATCCTGGTGCGGACGCTCTCGCGCCGGGACCGCTATCTCGATCCCCAGGGCCGGTCCGAGCCGTGGAGCCGCCCGCCCTGGGATCCCTGGCGCTGAGCGCGTGCCGCGCCGCATGGCGCCCGGGGAAACAAGTGCAGGAAGGGGTCGTTGCAGTCTGCAACGACCCCTTTTTTTCGGTTCAGCCGTTGAGGTGGCCCCAGATGGGCTCCTCGTCGTTGTCATGGACGATGGTGTAGCCGCCCTCGCCGTTTTCATCGCCGCCGGTGGTCTCGCCGGTGTTGATGTCGGTCTCGCCGCCGGTGCCCGTGCCGGAGCCGGTGCCGGAGCCGTTGGAGGGCCCGGTCTGGCCCGCGGGCTTCTGCTCGCCGCCGTTGGCCTGCAGGATGCGGTAGACGATGGCGGAAAGCTCCGCGCGGGTGAGGAAGTTGGCCGGGCGGAAGGTGCCGTCGGGATAGCCGTCGATGATGCCCAGCTCATTGAGCGCAAGGACGTTGTCGTCGTTGGTGTCGGTGAATTTGACCTCCGTGCCGCTGCGGGTGAGCTTCATGGCCTTGGCAGCGATCTTGGCCACCAGCAGGCGGGAGATGCTCGCGTCCAGGTCACGGATCTCGCCGTTTGCAATGAGCTTCTCCGAAAGCGCCAGGGACAGATAGCCGCCGGCCCAGTGGGTCCCGGACTGCGCGGGGGCGGAATAGCCTGCGGCAAGCAGGATCATCTTCAGCGCCTGGCCGGCGGTGACGGTGTCGTTGGGCCGGAAGGTGCCGTCCGGGAAGCCGTTGATGACGCCGGCCTCCGCCAGCGGGGTGACGTATTTCTCATACCAGTCGGTGGAGCGGACGTCCGAGAAGGACACGGTTGCCGCGCTGACGCCGGCCGCCAGGCAGGCGGTCAGCAGCGCTGCGGCAAGCAGTACGGAAAGAATGCGGTGTTTCATGTGGGATGCTCCTCCTTTCGAGCAGACCCGCGCCGAAGGCGCGCGGATCGATCGGGCCGGGCGGAGGAGCGCCGGGGCGCTCCTCCGGGCCGGGATCGGATCGGGTGGTTACTGCGGCTGTTCGGCGGTGAAGCCGGGATCATCGCTCACCTTGAACGTGAGCGGGATGCCTTCCACGACCGTGCCGTCCATGGTGGTCCACTTCGGGGTGACGGTGAACGCCGTGTCGAAGTGGGCGGCCTTGACGCCGGAAATGACGGCGGTCATGAAGTAGTTGGACTCCGGCGAGAAGACGGCGGGCGCATAGGACTCGTTTTCGCCGTTGACAAAGCCGGTGACCTCGCGGTAGACCTCCTTGGTGGTGATGTCCAGCTTCCTGTCAGCGCCGAAGAGGACATTGAAGCCCACCTTGAGGAAGTTGAGCGTGTCGGTGGAGGTCAGCAGGCGCAGCTTGGTGCTCTCGCTCGCGGCGGTGGTGCCGGCGGTGACCTGCCACTTGACGCTCAGCACGTTTTCATCCACAAACTTGGCGTAGGCCGGGCCCTCGGTGACGGTCTGCTCCAGCGGGGTCTTGAAGTTCACGTCCTCATACCAGCCGGCAAAGACCTTGCCCTCTCTGACGGGGGCGGTGTACGGCTCGCCGCGGTACTCGGAGATATCCTCGTAGTAGTAGTCGCAGA
>CADCOJ010000159.1 GCA_902803075.1 Oscillospiraceae bacterium
AGCTCCTGGCTGCGGAACCAGGCGATCAGCTGGTCGCGCTTTTCCTCTGGGACATTTGGTTTCAAAATAACGATCATAGCGTTCCCTCCAATAAAAAGATGCGGCACAGTCAATTCTGTGCCGCATCAAAGTGTCTCATTCTGCGCATCACGAATTGACCTTACTGTCTGTGGACAGTAAAGAAATAAGCGTATGCGTAAAACATGCCGTTCGTCATCGTGATGTGCTCCGTTTCTCAATATGGCATCATGGTAACAGATTGCTGTAAAAAAGTCAATGGAAAATATGAAATAACGCGCGAACGATGCGCTGCAGCTGATAAACACGGGGTTGAAGAAAAGAAGATAATCTGGCATAATAAAACAAATCGACGGTCAGAAACTCGCAACACGACAATCACGGAAGTAGGAACGTATGAAACATATCTGTATCGGTATCCTTGCGCATGTGGACGCAGGGAAAACAACGCTGTCTGAAGCCTTGCTTTATGAAACCGGCACGATCCGTTCGTTTGGCCGCGTCGATCACGGCGATACTTTTCTGGACACGGATCGGCAGGAACGCGAGCGGGGTATCACGATCTTTTCCAAGCAGGCAATTATGGAGCTTCCCGGCTGCACGGTCACGCTGCTGGATACGCCGGGACATACGGATTTTTCCGCAGAAATGGAGCGGACATTGCAGGTGCTGGATTATGCCGTGCTTGTAATCAGCGGCACAGCCGGAGTGCAGAGCCACACGCATACGCTTTGGCAGCTGCTCCGGCGTTATCAGATCCCGACGTTCCTGTTCGTCAACAAGATGGATCTTGAGACTGCCGACCGTGAAGCGCTTCTCAGTCAGCTGCAAAAGGAGCTGAGCGAGAGCTGCGTTGATTTTTCCGCGGAACCGGAAAGCCGTGACGAGCAGATCGCGCTTTGCAGCGAGGCAGCCATGGAGCAGTATCTGGCCGATGGCCGCGTGGATGCAATGCAGATCCGGTCGCTCATCAGCGGACGGAAACTGTTTCCGTGTTTGTTCGGGTCTGCACTGCGCCGGACGGGTGTGGATGCGCTGCTTCGGTCCATTTCTGAATTGACGGTTGAGCCGGAGTACGGCCATATATTCGGCGCGCGTGTCTTCAAAATCATGCGTGACGAAAAAGGCGTCCGGCTGTCATTCCTTAAGGTCACGGGCGGAACGCTCCGCGTCAAGCAGCCGCTTCAGATCGGTGAGCAGACGGAAAAGGCAGATCAGATCCGCCTGTATTCCGGAAGCCGTTTCACGCTTCTGCAGGAGGCGTCGGCTGGAACGGTCTGCGCAGTAGCCGGTCTGACTGCTGCAAAGCCGGGCGATGTGATCGGAAACGAACGCAGCACCCGCGCGCCCGTCATGCAGCCGGTGTTGACATATCGCCTTCGTCTGACAGATGGAGGAGACGAAGCAGAGGCGTTCCGAACACTGAGCGTGCTGGAGGAAGAGGATCCCCAGTTGCATCTTGTCTGGGATGCGCAGCTGCGTGAGATCCGTTTGCAGCTCATGGGCTTTGTTCAGATGGAAATTCTTCAGACGCTGATCGAGCGAAGGTTCGGCCTCCGCGTTTCATTTGATGAGGGCAACATCGTCTACAAAGAGACGATCGCTGCGTCGGTGGAAGGCGTCGGTCACTATGAGCCATTGCGCCACTATGCTGAAGTGCATCTGTTGCTGGAGCCTTCCGAGCCGGGCAGCGGACTTCAGTTTGACACCATGTGCCCGACAGATGCACTCACGCTCAACTGGCAGCGGCTCATCCTGACGCATCTGGCGGAGAAAACACACCGCGGTGTTCTGACCGGCGCTCCGCTGACGGATTTGCGTATCACGCTCATATCCGGCAGGATGCACGTCAAGCACACGGAAGGCGGCGATTTTCGCCAGGCAACATACCGCGCCGTCCGGCAAGGACTGCGGAAGGCGCAGAGTATCCTGCTGGAACCGTGGTATCATTTCCGGCTCGAGCTTCCCGCCAATACACTTGGCCATGCGATGACGGATCTTGAGCGCATGGGCGCTGACGTTTCTGCGCCGGAGCAGGACGGGACGACGGCGATCCTGCAGGGCAGCGCGCCGGTGCGAGCTCTGCGGAGTTACCAGCAGGAGGTCACGGCCTATACAAGAGGAAAGGGACACCTGAGCTGTACGGTCGGTGGTTATCGCCCCTGCGCCGACCAGGAGGCGGTCGTGCGGGAGATCGGTTATGACCCGGAGCGCGATCTGGATAATCCGTCCTCATCTGTGTTCTGTGGACATGGGGCAGGGTTTGAGGTCAAATGGGATAAAGTCGACGACATGGCACACCTTCCGCTGCTGCGCTTTTCTGCGCGCGCGCCAGAGCAGCCGGCGCAGCATATCGTACGCGCGGTGCCGGCCGGCGGTGCGCCGGAGCTGGAAAAAGAGCTTCTTACGATTTTCGAACGGACCTACGGCCCCATCCAGCGTCGGGATGTCCGTCTGCGCGGAACACTCGCTTCCTCACAGAAGCGCGAGCTGATCGAACGCATCGAGCCAGTGGATGAATTTGTCCTTGTAGACGGGTATAATATTATTTTCGCCTGGGATGAGCTGCGGGAGATCGCAAAAACGAGTCTCGACACAGCGCGTCATATTCTGATGAACCTGCTCTGCAATTATCAGGGCTACCGCGGCTGCGCAGTGATCCTTGTGTTCGATGCGTACAAGGTGCCGGAAAACCTCGGATCTGCGGAGCGATACCACAACATCTACCTGGTTTATACGAGACATGCGGAAACAGCTGACCAGTATATCGAGCGATTCAGCTATGAGCTGCGGGGCAGGAGACTTGTCCGCGTGGCAACGAGCGATTCGCTGGAGCAACTGATCGTTCTGGGGCATGGGGCGCAGCGTGTTTCGGCGCAGAGCTTCCACGATGAGGTGATGAGCGTTGCAAAGCAGATTGAGCAGGCGATCCATGCAAACGGATAAAGCTCTTGCTCGGAGCCGCATAAAAACCGCAAAGCCGCCCCTCCGGCAGGTCCGGAGGGGCGGCTGGTTGCCTTGTTTACTTGTAGCACTCGGGCTTCAGGATACCGATGTAGGGCAGGTTCCGGTAGTAGTTTGCGTAATCCAGACCGTAGCCAACCACAAATTCATCCGGTATTTCAAAGCCGCAAAGATCGGTCTTAAAGGAATCGGGATGGCGGCTGCGCTTATCGAGGAAGGAAACGGTGGTGATGGATTTCGGGCCGCGCGCAGAAAACAGCTGCCGCAGGTACTGCATGGTCAGTCCGGAGTCGATGATATCCTCGACAATCACAATGTGACGGCCTGTAATGTTGTTGTCCAGATCCTTGATCAGACGCACGACTCCGGAAGATTTTGCGGATGCGCCGTAACTGGCCACAGAGATGAAATCCATGTCGATCGCACAGTTCATGCTGCGGCAAAGGTCAATGTAGAAAAAGGATGCGCCTTTGAGCACGCAGATAAGGACAGGACGCTCATGACCAAGCTTTTCGGTCAGCTCAGCGCCAAGCTGCTCTACACGCGCCGCAATGGTTTTTTCTGTAAAGAGAATGCGCTCAATATCTTGTTCGGGTGTTCGGATCAGCATGATTGCCTCCTGCTTGCGTCGATTGGATGGCTTGCGCCATACATGAAAACTATATCACGCCATGACTGATAAGTACAATAGATAAATCTTATTCTGCTTTTCAGATCTGCTTATATCTGTTATTATCAATCCAACATTTACAACGAACAGAAAACTGCCTATAATTGAATCAGAATGCGGAAGCGCGCAAAAAAGGAGAGTGTCTTTTATGAGCAACTGCGCAATCGTCGGCATCAACTGGGGCGATGAGGGAAAGGGCCGTATGGTCGATCTGATCGCCCGTGACTATGATATCGTCTGCCGCTACCAGGGCGGCAACAACGCTGGCCATACGGTCGTCAATGAATACGGCAAGTTTGCCCTGCACCTGATCCCCTCCGGCATCTTCCTGGACGGCGTCGTCAATATTCTCGGCAACGGCGTGGTCATTGATCTGGAGAGTCTATGGGGAGAGATCGAAAACCTGCAGAAGGCAGGCATCCGCATCACACCGGAGAATTTCCGCATCTCTGAGCGCGCAACGATCGTATTCCCGTACCACCGCGTGCTCGACGGCCTGGAGGAGGCGCGGCTGAAAGATAAGAAATACGGCTCGACGCTGCGCGGCATTGCCCCGGTCTATTCGGACAAGTATCAGAAGAAAACCGTTATGATCGGGGAACTCCGGAATCCCGAGTATCTCAGAAACCACCTGGCCACGATCCTGGAGTGGAAGAATCTCACCATTCAGAACGTCTATGGCGCGGAGCCGTTTGCATTGGAGCAGCTGCTCTCCTGGGCCAAGGAGTACGGAGACAAGCTCCTTCCGTTCATCTGCGACACGAGCAAATTCCTGTATGACGCTGAGCGGCAGGGCAAAAACATCCTTTTCGAAGCGCAGCTCGGCGCGCTGCGCGACATTGATTTCGGCATTTATCCGTACACATCCTCTTCCTCGTCCATTGCCGCGTACGCGTGCCTCGGCGCAGGACTGCCCGGCAGCCATGTGGATCGTACGCTCGGTATTGTCAAGGCCTACTCCACCTGCGTGGGCGAAGGGCCGTTTGTATGTGAATGGTTCGGAGAAGAGGCGGAGAAGCTCCGCGAGGCAGGCGGTGAATACGGCGCGTCCACTGGGCGCCCGCGCCGCGTCGGACCGATCGATATCGTTGCCACGCGCTATGGCTGCCGCGTCCAGGGCGCGACAGAGCTTGCACTGACAAAACTGGATGTGCTTTCCTATATGACGCAGATCCCCATCTGCGCGCAGTATGAGCTCGACGGTGTGACGACGGACGATTTCCCGTTCCCGTCCGAGATCGTCCGCGCGAAGCCGGTCCTCACGTCTATGCCCGGTTGGAACTGCGATATTTCTGCGATCCGCTGCTATGAAGATCTTCCGCAGGCGGCCAGGGACTATATCGAATATATCGAGCAGGCCGTGGGTTGCCGGATCAGCTATGTTTCTGTCGGCGCAGGTCGTGATGAGATCATCTTCCGGTAAGAGGGTCCTGGAATGAAACCAACTTACGAAAGCCCTCTGGCTTCACGATATGCGTCCAGGGCCATGCTGCATCTGTTTTCTCCTGACAGTCGCTATGAGACCTGGCGCAGGCTCTGGGTCGCGCTTGCGCGTGCGGAGCATGCGCTTGGCCTGCCGGTGACTGAGGCGCAGGTTCGTGCGCTGGAGGCCAACATCAGCCCGATCAACTATGATGTGATCGAGGAGCGAGAAAAACAGATACGCCACGATGTCATGGCACATATCTACGGCTTTGGCGTCATGGCGCCGGAAGCAAAGGGAATCATCCACCTCGGCGCAACGAGCTGCTACGTCACAGACAATGCAGACCTCATCCTGTACCGTGCGGCGATCGACCAGATTATTGCCCAGCTGCGCGGCGTGATGCGCAATCTCTGCGCCTTCGCGGAGCAGTATGCCGCGATGCCGTGTCTGGCTTACACGCATTATCAGCCTGCACAGCTGACCACCGTTGGCAAGCGCGCAGGGCTCTGGCTGCAGGATCTGATGCTGGATCTGGAGGAGCTCCGGGATGTGCGCAGCTCCATCCGTTTTCTCGGCTGCCGCGGCACAACCGGCACGGAAGCAAGCTTCCTGGAGCTGTTCGGCGGCGACACGCAGAAGATCGATGAAATGAACCGCCGGATCGCCGCGGAGTTTGGCTTTGACCGGCTCTATGACGTTTGCGGGCAGACATATCCACGCAAGCTCGACAGCAGGATCATGAATGCGCTCTCCTCCGTGGCGCAGAGTGCATGCCGCTTTGCCACGGATATCCGTCTGCTTCAACACGACCGTCAGGTTGAGGAACCGTTTGAAAGCGCGCAGGTCGGCTCCTCCGCAATGCCGTACAAGCGCAATCCCATGCGCTGCGAGCGGATCTGCTCGCTTGCACGCTATGTGATGGTCGATGCGGCAAATGCGCCGATGACGGCTTCGTCGCAGTGGCTCGAGCGTACGCTGGATGATTCTGCAAACCGCCGGATCTCCCTTCCGGAGGCGTTCCTGGCCGTTGATGCCGTTCTTCGTCTGCAGAAAAATGTCACCGCAGGGCTTCATGTGAACGATAAGATCGTGGAAAAGCTTGTGCGTGATTATCTGCCGTTTATCGCAACGGAAAACGTCATGATGGCAGCGGTGCAGCGCGGCGGGGACCGGCAGCAGCTGCATGAGGTGATTCGCAGCACCTGTATGGCCGAAACGCAGAAAATGAAAAACGGGGAGAGCTGGGATCTTGTTGCTGCGCTGGCCGCGCAGCCGGAGCTTGGCCTTTCTGCCGAGGAGCTTCGTGCAGAGCTGGAACCGAGCCGGTACATCGGACGCTCTGAGGAGCAAACGCTGGCATTTGTGCGCAGGATCCGCACCTGTATCGGAAGCGAGCAGCCGGACGAGGCAGGGGAAGACGTCACGCTTTAAGCGAGCAGCATATTTAAGCCTTCAGCGGCAGGATGCGTAGCATCCTGCCGCTGTTTTTGCGTATTGTTTTTCATTCCAACTCAAATGCACCGGTGTAGAGCTGATAGTAGACGCCCTTCTGGGCAATCAGATCATCGTGCGTGCCGCGTTCAATGATATGGCCGTGCTCAAGCACCATGATCGCGTTGCAGTTCTGGACGGTGGACAGGCGGTGGGCGATGACGAATACCGTCCGGTCCTTCATAAGCGCGTCCATGCCGCGCTGGACAAGCAGCTCTGTTCTTGTGTCGATGGAGGAGGTCGCCTCGTCCAGAATCATGACCGGGGGATCGGCAACAGCTGCGCGGGCGATGGAGATCAGCTGACGCTGCCCTTGGGAGAGGTTCGTGCCATTGGACGTGAGCATCGTGTTGTATCCCTCCGGCAGGCGCATGATGAAATCATGCGCGTTTGCCAGCTTTGCAGCATGGATGCATTCCTCGTCCGTGGCGTCAAGCTTGCCGTAGCGGATGTTATCCATGACCGTACCCGTGAAGAGGTTGACATCCTGCAGAACGATGCCGAGCGACCTGCGCAGATCTGCTTTGCGGATCCGATTGATGTTGACGCCGTCGTAACGGATCTTGCCGTCAGCAATGTCATAGAAACGGTTGATGAGGTTGGTGATGGTGGTCTTTCCGGCGCCGGTGGCACCGACAAAGGCCAGCTTCTGCCCGGGTTTTGCATAGAGCGAAATGTCGAACAGTACCTGCTTATCCTCGACATACGCAAAGTCTACGTCGAAGAAACGCACATCGCCGCGCAGCTCCACAAGACTTACTGATCCGTCATCCTGCGGGCATTTCCATGCCCAGAATCCCGTGTGTTCCGGGCACTCGGAGATGGTTCCGTTTTCGTCTTTGCGGCAATTGACCAGCGTGACTGTTCCGTTATCTTCTTCCGGTTCTTCATCGATCAGACGGAAAACGCGCGATGCACCGGCGGCTGCCATGACAATGGAGTTGATCTGCTGGGAGACCTGAGAGACGCTGCCGGTGAACTGTTTCGTCATGCCAAGGAACGAGGCGACAACAGCGATCTGAAGCGGTGCAAGCATGCTGCCGCCCTGAATCAGGTTCTGAAGCGAGATGTTTTTCAGCGCACCGTTCGAGCAGATCAGCAGGCCGCCGATGAAAGCGGTGAGAACATAGAGAATATTACCGATGTTGCCCATGATCGGCATGAAAATATTGGAAAACCGCTGAGCATTGCCGGAGTCATGGAACAGCTCTTCATTGATCTGATCGAAGTCAGCCTGAGCTGCTTTTTCGTGGCAGAAGACCTTCACGACCTTCTGTCCGTTCATCATCTCTTCAATGAAGCCCTCGACCTTGCCGATGGAGTTTTGCTGGCGCATGAAGTACTTTGCCGACTGCCCGCCGACGATCCTTGTGACGCGCGTCATGGCAAAGATGCCAACGAAGATCACAAGCATCAGAGGGATCGAGTAATAGAACATCACAGCAAGCAGCGCGATCACCGTCAGACCGGAGGAGAAGAGGTGTGGGATGGTCTGGGAGACAAGCTGGCGCAGTGTATCGGTGTCGTTCGTATAGTAGCTCATGCTGTCACCGCGCGCATTCTGATCGAAATAGCGGATCGGGAGCTTCTGCATGCCGGAGAACATCTTCACGCGCAGCTTGTGCAGGAAACCCTGCGTCACATGCGCCATGAGCTGCGTATAGACAGTGGTGCAGACAAGACCCAGCGCGTAGATGCAGATCATAACTGTGATGGCGCGGAGAATGCTGGGGCCGACAGAATCCCAGCCTGAGGAAAGACCCTGCTCAATATAGCTTGTGATGGTCTCAATATAGACAGCAGGGGCCACACCAACGATTGCACTGATGACAATGCAGATCATGACGATGATCAGAACGGCGGGATAATCCTGGAACACCATTTTGATCACGCGTCCAAGCGGTTTCAGATCCGCCTTGCCGTGCGCCATCGGCGCGCGCGGGGGACGGGAGGGACGATCAGCCATTCTGCTCACCTCCTGCCTTGTTCTGGGATTCATAGACTTCACGGTAGATCTCGTCGGATGTGAGCAGCTGCTCGTGCGTGCCCATGCCGTGGATCATGCCGTTATCCATAACGAGGATCAGGTCTGCGTCCTGGATGGACGAGACACGCTGGGCGATGATGATTTTTGTCGTGTCGGGGATCTCTGAACGCATAGCCTGGCGGATCTTTGCATCCGTTTTGGTGTCAACAGCGGAGGTGGAGTCGTCCAGAATCAGGATCTTTGGCTTTTTCAGGAGCGCACGCGCAATGCAGATGCGCTGCTTCTGGCCGCCGGAGACATTTGTGCCGCCCTGCTCAATATAGGTGTCATATTTGTCCGGCATCTGCTGAATGAATTCATCGGCCTGGGCCAGGCGGCAGACGCGCTCCAGCTCTTCGTCGGTTGCGTCCGGATCTCCCCAGCGAAGGTTTTCCCGGATCGTACCGGAGAAGAGAACGTTTTTCTGCAGAACAACGGCAACGGCATTGCGCAGCGTTTCGAGATCATATCTGCGCACATCGATCCCGCCGACTTTCACGCAGCCTTCAGTCACATCGTAAAGACGGCAGATCAGCTGGACCAGCGTCGTTTTGGATGAGCCCGTGCCGCCGATGATGCCGACGGTCATGCCGGAACGGATATGCAGATCGATGTCTGAAAGAGCCATGCGTTCTGCGTTTGCGGAATACTTGAAGCTGACATTTTCAAAGACCACATCTCCATTCGGGACTTCATAAACAGGCTCGGAGGGGTCGTGAATATCCGGCTGTTCGTCGAGAACCTCGGCAATACGCTTTGCGGATGCCTGAGCCATGGTGATCATAACAAAAATCATGGAGAGCATCATGAGGCTCATCAGAACCTGCATGGAATAGGTAATCATGCTGGTCAGACTGCCGACATTGAGGTAGGCACCGCCGGAGGAGATGATAAGCTTTGAGGCGAAGAAGGAGATCAGGATCATGGATGCATAGATGCAGAACTGCATGATCGGGGAATTGAGGGCGAGGATTTTTTCCGCGCGGAGGAAATCAGCACGGACGGAATCTGACGCTTTGGTGAATTTCTCCGTTTCGTAGTCCTCAAGGACAAAGCTCTTTACAACGCGCATGCCCTGGACGTTCTCCTGCACGGAATTATTGAGCGCATCATACTTTTTGAACACCGAGCGGAAGATCGGCATGGCGTTTTTCGCAAGCATGATAAGGCCGAACAGCAGGATCGGAATGATTCCGGCAAAGACGAGCGAAAGCTCCTTACCGACGCGGATCGACATGACTATAGCGATAACCAGCATCATAGGCGCACGTACAGCTGTTCGGATGATCATCATAAAGGCCATCTGGACGTTGCTGATGTCCGTCGTGAGACGTGTAACGAGCGAAGACGTGGAGAATCTGTCGATGTTGGAGAAGGAGAAGTCCTGCACCCGGTAAAACAGATCGTGCCGCAGGTTCTTCGCGAAGCCGGAGGAGGCCGTTGCGCAGAACCAGCCCGAGGCAAAGCCGCACAGGAGCGACAGCATGGCGATCACCAGCAGCCGCAGTCCATAGTGCAGGATCGTTGACATGGTGGTGCCAACCTGGATGGAGTTGATCAGATCCTTCGTCAGAAGGGGAATAATGCATTCGCAGACGACTTCACCGACCATGAATGTCGGCGTCAGGATCGTCTCTTTTTTGAACTCGCGGATACAGCCGGAAAGGCGTTTGATCATTGCGGCGATTCCTCCTTTGGTTCGACCTTCCTGAGATTTTCGGCGGCCTGGTCCAGCAGGCGAAGCAGCTGGCTTTTTTCCGCTTCACTCATTCCGTCGGTCAGTGTGTTCTCAAGAGCTGCAAACAGCAGCCGGACCTCACGGTTGCATTGAAGCGCTTTATCGGTAAGCCGGAGGCTTTTGCAGCGCCGGTCATTCCGGTCCGGAGAGATTGTGATATATTCCTTTGCTTCCAGACGCTGCAGAATGCCTGAAACGGTGGGATGCGTCAGGTGAAACCGTTTTTCAATGTCCTTCGGATAGACAGGTTCATCGGCATGTTCCGAGAGATAACGCAGGACGAACGCCTGCGTGCACGTCAGATCAAGGTCCAGGAACCTTCGGTCAACATATTGTGAAATAAGCTGCGTCAGCACGCGCACACGCGGGCCGAGATAAGTTTGACAGCGCATGCCGTCCTCCTTTTCAAAATGTAGCATGCTACTCGTTTAGGTAGCATGCTACATTTTACCACAAATCATAAAAAAAGCAAGTCGAAGAACTATAAAAGATCGTGTTCAGATCACAAACAGATTTGTGCATCTGTACAAACTGACATGAACTCTTTTATATGAATAATATCAACATAATTTATTTTATGTAAAGTAAAGAAATCAGAATTTCATTTTTCCCGGATTGCCAAGCCAGGGGAATTGTGGTATATTGAATTGAAATGAGATTGTGCCAAGGGGATACGATATGAATAAGCTGAAAATGACCTATATGCGAAGCGCGAGAAACACCGGCCTTGCACTTCTCGCGCTGCTGCTCATCGGAACGTTTGCCGATCTTCCGATTTCCCGCCTGCTGTATCCGGGGCGGGAGAGCTCGATCGGGCAGTTTTTTGCCGCGTTCGGAGAGCTGCCGTGCTTTGCGCTCATGATCGGATGCGGCGTCCTGCTGCTGACCATCCGCACGCGCCTGCGCAAGGTCCTGCAGTTGCCTGCGCTGATCGGTTCGGCGCTTCTGATCCTTGCGAGTCTCGTCCTGGCTGTCCACGAGTCGGTCGACAATGTTCCGGCTATGCCGACCGTTGTCGCGCTGATCGTTGCGTTTTTTGTTTCGGCACTGACCGCGGCTGGCCTGGTGTTTCTGACGCGCGCATGCCCTGCAAAAACAGTTGTGCGGTTTGTCTGCACGGTGCTGTTCGTCACGGTCCTGACGATGCTGCTTGTCAACATTATCAAGATCCCTTGGGGACGCGTGCGCATGCGGCTGATCGTTCTGACTGGAAATGAATCCTATTATACCCCTTGGTGGAAAGCCGGCACGGCGCTGAAGAAACGGCTCGTGGCCGAGGGTGTATCCTCCGACGAATTCCGTTCTTTCCCTTCCGGCCATACAGCATGTGCTGCCTGCGCGATGCTGTTCGTCCTGTTCCCGACGCTCAGCAAGCGTCTGCGCGGCAGGGAGCGGATGTGCCTGGGTATCGGCCTGTTCTGGACGGGCGTCGTCGCTTTTACGCGCATCAATATGGGCGCGCATTTTCTTTCCGACGTGTCTTTTTCCGCACTGCTGACGCTCTGCCTGACGGCGCTCGGCGTATATTTGTTCTATTTCAACAAGCGAGTGTTCAACTGGGTTTGGGATCTGCTGTACGACAAGCAGGAGCAGGATGCGCAGAACGCGGAGAGTCCAGCCGCACATGCAAACAGGAAATCAGAAGGAACATGACATTTGAGAAACAATACGCCCGCCCCGTTCCGGGGTGGGCGTATTGCTGTATCATCAGATTATCGCTTTATGCTCAGGCTCATATCCGGACTGTTTTTTGATGCCATCCTCCATTATGGTGCGGACCTGGCCGCTGATCTCTATCGTACTTTTTGATGCCAGAGAATCCGCCGGAAGGATGCGCAAGATGTCAAGATAGACGTCTGTATGCTTGCGGAACATGTTTCTATGGATCATGCGTGAGTTTTTCAGGCAGCAGACGACAATGGGGACGTTTGCTTTCTGTGCGATTTTGAAAGCCCCGGGGCGGAACGGAAGCAGGGAATCATCGGCCTTATTTCGTGTTCCTTCCGGAAAGACACCGATGGATGCTTTGTCATCCTTCAGAAACTGGATCGCCTTGAGGATGGATTTGAGTGCCTCACGGTCGTTTTCCCGGTCAACTGGCAGACAGAGCAGCTCCCGCATCATCTGCGCGATAAGGAAGCGGGAAAACAGATCCTTCTTGGAAAGAAACGCCAGCTCCGCGTCCGGCATCGCGTAGTAAAAAACAAGGGGATCAAGCGCTGAGCGGTGGTTTGACACAAGCATAAACCGACCGCATTTTGGAAGCTTTTCCATGCCATGAACATGCACCTGAACGCCGGCAAAGAAAAACAGGATCTGGCAGAGTTGGGTGAGCAGAAAGCGGAAATAGCCGCTCGGCGTTTCCAGTATCTTTTTCGGATTGACGAACAGGCACGAAACGACGGTGACCAGAAAGAACAGCAGAACAAGCCCGAAAAAGCACACAGCCAGGGCTGCGGGAAACTGCCAGAGCGCGCTCAGCGAGCGATAGCTGGTCTGGGCGTTCGTATAAAAGCCCGCAGCAAGAACCGAAAGGAACAGAAATACATACAGCATGGCAAAACACCCGGATGTCTGTTATTTTTGTTCTGCCTCGCGCTGGCGGCTGATCTCCGCCCAGGTCGGAAGCGCACGGATACGCGTGGAAAGCTCCTCCATGGCAGACGGAATGTCGATGTTCTGCGGGCAGACTGCTGCGCAAGCACCGCATCCGATACAGCTGGAGGGCTTGTTCTCTTCCGGCAGCGCTTCAATGCCCATGATGGCATTGACCGTCGGCGCAAAGCGGATCTCATTGAGTACGGAAATCATGCGCGGGATATCAATGCCCTGCGGGCAGCCGTCGCAGCAATAGCGGCACGCGGTGCAGGGGAGGGCGTTTTTGAGCTTTTCTGCGATGGAGAGCAGCATCTCGCGCTCCGATGCAGAAAGCGTGCGGTGCGCTTCAAAGGTGCGGACGTTATCCTGCATCTGGGAGAGATCGGACATACCGCTGAGCACCATCGTGACGCCCGGGATGTCCATCAGCCAGCGCAGCGCCCAGGACGCTTCGGAAGCGTCAGGCTCAATCGCACGCAGCGGCTCAGCAAGATCACCGGGGAGCTTGGCCAGCTTACCGCCGCGCACAGGTTCCATGACCCAGATCGGGAGTCCGCGCGCATTCAGAAGCTCACATTTTTCCTTCGCGTTCTGCAGCGTCCAGTCCAGATAGTTGAGTTCGATCTGGCAGAATTCCATCACGTTGCCGTATTCATCAAGAAACTGCGTCAGCGCAGGGATGCCGGCGTGCGTGGAAAAGCCGAGGTGGCGGATGCGCCCGTTTTTTTTCTGCTCAAGCAGATAGTCGATAATGCCCCATTGTTTGCTGCGATAGACGTCGATGGAACGTTCATAGACATTGTGCAGAAGATAAAAATCAAAGTATTCTACACCGCACTTTTCAAGCTGTTTCTCAAAAACACGCCGGACGTCGTATGTTTCAGAGATTTGGTGGCCCGGATACTTTGTGGCAAGGTAAAAGCTTTCTCGCGGGTAGTTTTTCAGAATGCGCCCCATCACACGTTCCGATTCGCCGCCGTGATAGGGCCAGGCAGTGTCGAAATAGTTGACGCCGTGCGCAATGGCGTAGTCTGTCATCCGGGCGGTGAGCGCCTCGTCAACAGACTTGTCTTCCTTCAGCGGCAGGCGCATTGCGCCGAAGCCGAGCTGTGAAAGGGAGAGATCCTGAAACGATGTGTAAAACATACGGGCAGCTCCTTTCTGTGCCGGGATAGATGATCGCGGTTGTGCAAAAAACCCGCAGGAAGAATCCCGCGGGGCCGGATTTACGATTCTGTGCGGCCTGCGTAGGTTTCCAGGTGGTTTTTGATGGCCTGGAAGGTCTTTTCGCTGATATAATGCTCCATTTTGCATGCGTCTTCAGCGGCCGTCTCACGGTCAACGCCGAGGCGGACAAGAATGTCTGCCAGCGTGGTGTGGCGTTCATAGATGCCGGATGCAATCTTCATGCCGGAAGGGGTGAGTGTGATAAAGCCATTTTGATCGACCAGGATATAGCCGCCTTTTTTCAGAATACCGACCGCGCGGCTGACAGAGGGCTTGGAATAGCCCATATACTCACTGATATCGATGGAGCGGACGTCCGGCTTCTGTTTGGACAGGATCAGGATCGTTTCCAGGTACATCTCTCCGGATTCCAAAAGAGTCATATTTCTCCCTCCTTTTCAAATATTATAAAGGGATTCTGGATGAAAATCAAGTAAAAGGATTGTGAACAGTGGGCTTGAGAAGGAAGATCACGGAAGAATGCCGAGATGCTCCAGCAGGATCTTCAGCCCGATCAGGATCAGGATCACGCCGCCGGTGATCTGTGCTCCGGAGCGCCACCGCAGCCCAAACACGCTGCCGATCTTCAGTCCTGCGGCGGAAAGCACAAAGGTCGTCAACCCGATCAGTAAAACTGCAGCCGGGACATTCACCTCCGGAAGAAGCGCAAAGGTGATGCCGACGGCCAGTGCGTCGATGCTTGTGGCAACAGCCATCAGGAGCATCGGTCGAAAGCGGAACGAAGCGTCCGCAGGCTGTTCGGTCCGGCTGCAGCCGTCATGGATCATTCCTGCGCCGATAAGCCCAAGCAGGATGAACGCGATCCAGTGGTCCACGGCAGTGATATATTGTTCAAAGGTTGAGCCGAGCAGAAACCCCAGCGTCGGCATCAAGGCCTGAAAACCTCCGAACCAGGCGCCAACAGTAAGATAGTGCTTCCCCTCCGGTTTTCCTGCGGCCAGTCCTTTGCACACGGAAACTGCAAATGCGTCCATGGACAGGCCGACTGCAACCAGCATCAGCTCCCAAATCCGCATGCCATCGCCCCCCTCTGCGTGTTTAGTTACTATCTCATGTTTATCTGCAAATGTCAACACTGCCCGGTGC
>CADCOJ010000160.1 GCA_902803075.1 Oscillospiraceae bacterium
GGCTCCGTCACGCCGGATCTGCACGGCGACATTGTCTTTGACCATGTCAGCTTTGCCTATGAAAACTGCCCGCCCATGCTGCGCGACATCAGCTTTACCATGAAGGCCGGCACCACGCTCGGCATCCTCGGCGGAACCGGCAGCGGAAAATCCACCATGATGTATCTGCTGGACAAGCTCTATCCGCTTGCGGAGGGCAGCGGCACCATTTCCATCGGCGGCGTGGACATCCGTCAGATCCAGACCGACTGGCTGCGCCGGAACATCGGCATCGTCCTGCAGGAGCCGTTTCTCTTCTCCCGCACGATCTCCGAGAACATCGCCATCGCCTGCGACGGCGCAGATCTGACGAGCATCAAGGCCGCTGCGGCTGCCGCCTGCCTGGATGAGACCGTGGAAGGCTTTGCCAAGGGCTACGATACCTTTGTGGGCGAACGCGGCGTGACGCTCTCGGGCGGCCAGAAGCAGCGCGCGGCCATTGCCCGCACGCTCACGGGCAATACGCCCATCATGATCTTCGACGATTCGCTCTCCGCCGTCGATACGGAAACCGATGCAAAGATCCGCAGCCGTCTTGAGGAGCGCTTCGGCACGGCGTCGATCATTCTCATCTCCCACCGCATCACCACCCTCAGCAAAGCCGACCAGATCCTCGTGCTTGAGGGCGGCCGCATCGTGGAGCAGGGCACGCACGACGCGCTCAAGACCGCCGGCGGCATCTATCAGAGCATCTATGAGATCCAGTCCGGCACAGCAAAGGAGGCGGACGTATGAAGCACAGCAAAAAACAGGATACCGGTCTGCGCTTTTTCGGCATCAACAAGATGCTCCCGTTCCTCCGGAAATACCGTGGGATGATGGCCGTCATGGTGCTGCTGGGCATTGTGGGCAGTGTGGTTGATATTGGGACGCCCGTTCTGCAGCGGTATGCGCTCAACCACTTTGTGGGGGAGGGCACGCTCGATACGCTCGTGCCGTTCATCCTGCTCTATTTCGGCGCCATTCTCCTTGCCGGTGCGGCCAACTATGTCTCCACCAAGTACGCGCTCTGGCTGGAGGTGCGGCTCGACCGGGATCTGCGCAGCGCGGCGTTTTCCCACCTGCAGACGCTCTCGTTCTCCTATTTCAGCCAGAACAGCGTCGGCTATATCCACGCGCGCGTCATGAGCGACACCTCGCGCATCGGCTCGCTGTTCTCCTGGTCGCTGATGGACAGCGTCTGGCACAGCGCATATCTCATCGGCGCCGTGGCGGTAATGCTGGCCGTCAACGCAAAGCTGGCGCTGCTGGTCATGGCGATCCTGCCGCTGATCGCGGTGCTGTTCTCGCTGTTCCAGAAGAAGCTCGTGCGCGTCAACCGCGAGATCCGTGAGATCAACTCCAAGATCACCGGCAACTTCAATGAGGGCATCACCGGCGCAAAGACCATCAAGACGCTCGTCATTGAGGACAAGATCGAGCACAGCTTCAACGCCGATACGGACTCCATGCTGAAAAAATCGGTGCGCGGCGCGCATCTGCGCGGGCTGTTTGCCGTGACCATGAACTTTGCCTCGTCGCTGGCGCTGGCCATCGTCCTGTGGCGCGGAGGCTATATCGCCCGCAGCGAGGTGGGCACATTTTCCATGTTCATGTCCTATGCGCAGGGCATGATGGAGCCCGTCCGCTGGATCGTCGACGCCATCTCCGATTTCATCACCACGCAGGTCAACATCGAGCGTCTCACGAAGCTCCTTGAAACGAAACCGGACGTGGTCGACACGCAGGCGGTTATCGACCTCTACGGCGACAGCTTCACGCCGAAAAAAGAAAACTGGGAGCCGCTCCACGGCGACATCGAATTCCGCGACGTCAGCTTCCGTTATCCCGACGGTGAAGAATACATCCTGGAGCATTTTAATCTCAAGATCCCCTTCGGCACGAATGTGGCCATCGTCGGGGAGACCGGCGCGGGCAAATCCACGCTGGCCAACCTCATCTGCCGCTTCTATGAGCCCACGGCAGGCGCCGTGCTCATTGACGGGCGCGACGCCCGCGAGCGGTCGCAGCTCTGGCTGCATTCCGCCATCGGCTATGTGCTGCAGACGCCGCATCTGTTCTCCGGGACGGTGCGCGAGAATCTTCTCTACGCAAACCCCGACGCCACCGACGCGCAGATCGCGCAGGCGCTGAAGCTCGTCTCGGCGGACGAGGTCGTCGCCCGGCTTGAGCACGGGCTCGACACGGACGTCGGCGAGGGCGGCGACATGCTCTCCACCGGTGAAAAGCAGCTCATCTCCTTTGCCCGGGCGATCCTGGCCGATCCGCGCATCCTTGTGCTGGACGAGGCCACCGCCTCCGTGGACACCATCACGGAGCAGAAGATCCAGACCGCCATCGACACCATCATTCGCGGCCGCACGTCCATCGTCATCGCCCACCGGCTCTCGACCATCCGGAACGCGGACATCATCCTTGTTGTCCGGGACGGACGGATCATTGAGCAGGGCCGTCACGAGGAGCTCCTTGCCGCACGCGGACATTACTACCGGCTCTACACCCGGCAGTATGAGGATGAGGCCACCAACGCATTCCTCCGCAAGGCGTAAAAACCTGCACAAAAGGAGGCGCTTCACACGGAAGCGCCTCCTGTTTTTTCTTTTTATGGTCTGCACCATCCGCACGGCTCATATCCCTGCGCGACAGCCTCCTCCCGCGTCCCGAAGAACGCCCGGCGGTTGTCCGCCCGGATCTCGGCTGCCGCCGGGCAGTCCGGCAGGTGGAATTTGCGGGAGGATATGTTCAAAATATAGTGCGGGCTGTCCTCCGGCTTTTCCGGGACGTCATAAGACGCATCCGCGAAGCTCCGGCCCGTGGCATAGTCGATAACGACCCCCGGCTGCACGTTGAACACATACCGGCACAGGCAGATCCCGTGCCCGCCGTCCTCCACCGACCATGCCTCCATCAGAACGCCCGCAGCAACAAGGTTTTCCCCCTGGAACACGGGCGTCACGCGGTAGAGCACATGGCCGCCGCTCTGCTCAATATAGGCGCGCACCATCGTTTCATACGGCAGCATACCCGCCACATTGAGACTGCGCGTGCCGGTGATCAGGTTGCGCGGATCGGTGTTCCCGCCCGCCAGCTGATAGCCGATCAGGTGGCAGCGGTTATAAAGATACCGGTCCTCGATGCGGTCGTCATAGCGGACCGTGTGCCACCCGGAAGGCTTCACCGGACCGATGGGCCCACGCGGCTGCGTGGGCAGTGTCTCCGGGCCAAGGAAGCCCACCGCCGGGCCGCAGCGGCCAAGGGCGTCGAGGTCACTGTACCGGACGTCCCGGATGCTGTCGAGCTCCTCCCGGGTGAACAGGGGCCGGCCGCCGTTGTATTCGGCGCTGGGCTCGCCGCGATAGGCGGGAAGCGCCAGAGCAGCAGTCTCGGCCCCGATGCGTGCCTCCGAAAGACGGAGCGAGCACGCATACGAGGCCGAAACCGCAATGGCCGCAGCCAGGAGCACGGCAAGAAAGATCCGGATGTTCCGTTTCAAGGTCTGCCGCCCCCTTTGTATCCGTTGGCCGCCTGTCCGGCTGCGCTCAATGCGCGGCAGCCGGGCGCATGCCCATTTTGAGGGTCAAATCGCCGAGACTCTGGTCAAACTGTGCCTTGCTGATGGCATGGTGCGCCAGAAGCGTCTCCAGCAGCTCCTTCTGCTGAATATAGAGCTGCGCCTTCTTCTCCTCGGGAGTGAGCTTCTCCCACTGTGCCTGTTCCATTTCTTTTCACCCCATGATATTATATCCGCATTTGCGCGAAACCGCAACCTCACTTTTTTCCGCACCCCCATCATACCGCAGACGCCGTCCGATAAACAGGACGTTGGCCGGCTTCTCCCCCGCCCGCAGCAACAGCGGGGCGAAGAAATTCGCCCCGCTGCATGGCGCCGGAAGTCTTGTTTTACCTGTTGACGATATGGATGGCAAAGCCGCCGAACTCGCCCTTGAGATAGGCAAATTTTGCCTTTCCCTTTTCGTTGCAGGTGATGCTGTCCGGGTCAAACTCCACGCCCATGCGGCCCAGGTGATAGAGCGCGCGCTCGACGCTGTTGGTGGCGATGCCGATGTGGCCCTTGGTGCCGGGGCCGCCGTTGTTCATATACTCCACCGCGCTGCCCGCAAACCAGGATTTGCTGGTCTGGCGCGGCACAAAGCCGAAGATCGTCCCCAGAAGCGCCGCCAGCTGCCTGGCCTCCGCTTCGCTGCCGCAGTTGACGCCGACATGCGCGATCTGGAAGCCGAGCATCGTCCGGACGGCGTCCCGGCAGATCGCAGTGATCTCATCCCATTTTTCGCCCTCAATGAGATCCTTTTTGACCATCCAGGTGCCGCCGCAGGCGAGTACCTGGTCAAAGAGCAGATAGTCCATCATGTTTTTGGTGTTCACGCCGCCGGTCGGCATCCATTGCAGCGTGCGGTACGGGCCCGCCAGAGCCTTGAGCTTTTTGACGCCGCCATTGTCCTCCGCCGGGAAGAACTTCACGGCCTCAAGCCCCATGGCCATCGCCTGCTCCATCTCGCCGCCGGTGGCTGTGCCGGGGAGCATCCGCGCGCCCCTGGACAGGCCATAGCGCACCATGTCCGGGTTGAAGCCCGGGCTGACGATGAACTGCGCGCCGGCGGCAAGCGCCCGGTCGAGCTGGTCCCGTGTCAGAACGGTCCCCGCGCCAACCAGCATCTCCGGAACCTCCGCGCAGATGGCCCTCATGGCCTCCTCCGCGGCAGCCGTGCGGAACGTGACCTCCGCGGCAGGCAGTCCGCCGGCCACGAGCGCCTTTGCCAACGGCACGGCCTTCTTTGCATCGTCGATGGCGATCACCGGCACGATGCCGATGCGGGAAATGGTTTGCAGAATCTCATCCATATACTGCTTCCTCCTGTTGCTGCATCCTGTATGGATCGGCAGTACTGCAGGCGCTCCGACCATGCCGCGCCCGGAGCAGGCCGCCGCTTCATGCTTTCGCGCAAATCATACCATGATTCCCTGCCCCCGTCAAGAAATGCACACAGAGTTTTTCAGCGTCGGGCAGGGCTCGGTTGACCGGACGGCGGTTTTCGTGTATCATCAGCATAGACGGCGGGAAGCCGTACCCCGCGCTTTCCCGCCCATCCCTGCCGCGGAGGAATCTGAACATGCCTTCATTTTTCAATTTGGCCAAAATCAAACGGCTGCTCCTTGAGACGGCACAGGGCGACGCGCTGGCCGAGCAGATGCTGCGTGCAAGCGGGAACCTGCCCGCTCTGGACCACTTTGCCGAACAGGCGGCAGGCGCCCGGAAAGACCGCACCGCTGCGGACGCGCTTCGCCTTGTTCTGGACGCGATGGCGGACTACCTTGCAGCGATCCCCGCGCCGCCCATCTTCCGGCAGAAATACTGGACCTGCTGCAGGGATTGGGCCGCGCGGCTTGCCGCTGCGCTGGCGCTCCCCGTCCCGGAGGATTTCAGCGAAACCGTACCGCAGCCGATCGCGGCGGACACCGGCATCAGCCTCATCCACGCGCTCCATGCGGAGGAAGCAAAGACAAAAGCCGCGCTTGCGCAGGAACTCGGCGTGAGCGAAAAGACGGTCCAGACCACCCTGCGCGCCATCGACCCGTCCCTGCAGGCGGGCGGGCGGCCCGTCCCGCCGATGCGCATCGGCGGATACACTGTGCGCGCCAAGATCGAACAGGAAGTATCCATGCGCCCGGACAGCGAGGGGCGCGCCCGCCATGCGTACCGGATGAAAAACAGGCTGCACCCGTTCGTCCTGCAGCTCAACACCATGCAGGTGGGCGCGCTGCTGCGCGCGCTTCAGACGCTCTGCACGCTGGAGGACAACACCTCCGCCAGAGAGATCGCGCTGGATCTCTGGGCACAGCTCTCCGAGCCGGGCCGCGCGCGCATCGACGCGGTCTACGGCGCGCGATATGAGGCGTTCGAGGACTTCCTGTCCGAGCTTCAGGAGGAGCTTTCGGCGTGCAGAGTTTCCACATTCCGCACGGAAGATGAAATGCAGGAAAACCTGACAATGCGGGAAAACCTGGAATACGCATTCAAGGGCGGCGCGGTCTGCTCGTTCCCGATCCGGCAGAACGGTGAGCTCCGAATGCTGCGCCGCGTGCGTCTGGACTGGAGCATGGAGGACAGCGCCTGCTGGCTGGCGATCCCGGCGGAGGAATACCCGGACCGGACGCATGCCGTCCCGTTCCGCAGAGACGAGCTTTGCGGGTTCCTGGATTATCAAAAGCCCGATCAGCCCTGATCTGTTCCTGGAAGGAACCCTTCCAGTTTATAACTCGAACCTATGGTATAATGCCCGCGTCAGAGGCACTCTGGCGCGGGTGTTTTTTTATCGCCCTCCGCTGGATGGCTGGAAGCATTGCTTCCAGCCAAAAACGCTGCAATATGCGATACTTGCAGCACAGAAACAAAACAATCATTGAAGGAGGAACAAACAATGGAACAGAACAGAATGGACAATGGCATGGAGAACAGGACGATGGAGCTGAAGCAGATGCTCAGCGATCCGGCAGAGGTCCTTTCGCGCGGGATCATGGTCTTCCACGCGCAGGACGAGAAGGATTACAGCGCGAGCGGCTGGGCGTGGCACTATGGCGACGCGGTCTTTGCGGGGGTCCTGGAGCGCGCGTATCTGCGCGTCGAGCCGCAGAAGCTCAGCGCCTTTGTGGCCTCGGCCCTGGAGCAGCTGGATGAGCGCGGGCTGGTGAACCTCTATCCCGGCGAGCAGATGCCGAGCGACGCGTGCGTGGGCATCGTCTATCAGCCCAGCTACGCAGTCGTCGCCCTGGCAATGCACCTGAGGCTGACGCTGGGCGAGGCGGAAACGGCGTGGATGAACGAGAAGCTGATGCGTCTGACGGACGCCGCCTTCCGGCGCGGGATCGCCGGCCACGGCTTTGAGGCCGGGGATATGTACCGAAAGACCATGATGATGTTCGGCCGGGCGGGTCTGAAAGCATATCTTGCGGCCGGTTCGGTGCTGTCCGAGGTGTTCCGCGCGTACATGACGGACCAGATCGAAACGATCCGCCAGGCGGTGGCGGAGGGCAACTGGCGCTACGCAGCCGGAACGCTGTCGGGATGCCCGACACTTGCGGCCGTTTCTGCCGCTCTGGACGGCAACGACCATCCGGTCTTTGTCTATGGCACGCTGATGCGCGGGCAGCGCGCGGCGCAGCATCTGGAGACGGCCACCTTTTCCGGCCCCGCGCTGCTGGCAGATCATGCCATGTATGATCTCGGCAGCTTCCCCGGGATCGCGCCGAAGCAGGGCGAGACGGTGCTTGGGGAGCTCTGGTTCGTGGACGACGCGACACTCGCACGCCTCGACCAGTATGAAGGCGCGGGCACGCTCTACCGCCGTGAGACTGTCCGGGTCACGCTTCACGGCGAGCAGACGGAGGCGAACGCGTACCTGTACCTCCGCGAGACCGGCGGCCAACCGGTGCGCACCCGCTGGGGCATGCAGGACAGCGACCCCGTCTGGTACGCCTGCTACGGCTCCAATCTCAGCGCACGCCGGTTTGCGTGCTATATCCTGGGCGGCATTCTGCCGGAGACCGGGCGGGAATACGCCGGCTGCAGCGACAGGACCGTCTGGCGTGAGGACCGCGTCCGGGTCTTCCCCGGCCGGATGTATTTCGGCAACGAGAGCCGGCAGTGGCAGGGCGGCGTCTCCTTCTTCCGGCCCGGCCGGTCCGGGGAAACGCTGATGCGCCTGTATCGGATCACCTACGGGCAGCTGAAGGAGATCCGGCAGCAGGAAGGGGCCTCGGACGCGTGGTATGGCCGGCTCGTCTGCCTGGGCTATGAGGATGACGTCCCTGTGTTCACCCTGACCTCGGAGGAGCCCCGCCCGGAGAATGCGCCCGGCGATGCGTATCTCGCGCTGATCCGCAGCGCTCTGATCGGCGAATGCGGCGTGTGCGAGCAGCACGCGGACCGGTATCTCAAGGGCTGCCTCCGCAAGCCCGCGGCGCGCAGGCGCAGAAAATAAGCGGCTGCTCCGGGTTTGACGTGCATCCGTGCAGATGGTATACTGTTCCTGTGCAGTCAGACCCGGAGCCTCCCGGCTGTCCGGGCAGCGCAGGCTGAATGTGCACACGCCTTCGGGCCGATACCCTGTCATACCGGCAGACCTTTGCCGTTCCGGCGCAAAGGCGGCTGGAACGCTCGTCTATGAAGCCGAAAGGCCGGAAAGCTCTGAGATCGAACCGCGAACCATTTTACAGGAGGTACACAATGAACAAAATCACAACTGAGCACGCACCTGCTGCCATCGGTCCCTACTCCCAGGCATACAGCGCCAACGGATTCCTCTTTACGTCCGGCCAGCTTGGACTGGACCCGTCGACCGGCGCAGCCGGCTGCACCATTGAAGAACAGGCGGAACAAAGCTGCAAAAATATCGGCGCGATCCTGACGGCGGCAGGCGTCACGTTCGACCACGTGGTCAAAACGACCTGTTTCCTGGCCGACATGAATGATTTTGCCGCATTCAACGCCGTATATGCCCGATATTTCACCGGGAACCCCGCGCGCTCCTGTGTCGCTGTCCGCACCCTGCCGAAGGGCATGCTCTGCGAGATCGAAGCCATCGCCGCACTGTGACCGCACACCCGCGGCGCATGATCTTTCAAAAAAGGACAGCCGAAGGAGACACCTCATAAGGAAGTGTCTCCTTCGCGCTTTCAGAGAGCAGCACAATAGAAACGACTGCATGGTTTAATGCAATTGACCGTGCCGCATATGGTGGAATAATCATTCTGGGAAGTTGAATTTTGAGCGAGCATTGCCATGTATTGCATCACAGCCTATGGCCAGGGAACGGATGCATGAATCGTATCGATGCCGATAAAGAATCGAAGCATTATTGCTTGTATCGAAAGGAATGGAACACAATATGTTGATTGGGATTATCGGAGAGAATTGCTGCGGGAAATCCACCCTTGCAAGAGCGATCAAAAAAGAGATCGGTGCGGAAATCATTACCGGCAAGGATTATCTAAGAATGGCAAAATCCGAGAGTGAGGCTGTCGTCTTGTTTAAGGAAAGACTGCTGAACGCGGTCTCCGGAGAAAATATAATATATGTAATATCCGAGCCGGAGCACATCGAGCTATTGCCGGATGGCGCCATCAGGATACTTGTATATGCCGATATCGATACCATCAAGGAGCGCTTCAAGGCAAGGATGCATGGAAATCTGCCTGTGCAGGTGGCTCAAATGTTGGAGAAGAAGCACGGCATATTTGACGGCGGAACGTATGACTACCGCTTAGACGGTGCAAACGGTGACGCTGCAGCCCTGTGCGCCAAGCTCAGAGAGCGTTGTTGATCGAATTGTCGTTCAAATCCCGCCTTTGCCGAGATACTGCGAGGGCAGAGAAATCCTTCTCTCTGAGGGGAAGGTAGCCGAGCGAAGCGAGGTCGGATGAGGTGGGGACGAGCGCAACCA
>CADCOJ010000161.1 GCA_902803075.1 Oscillospiraceae bacterium
CGCTCCTGCTCCTGCTCCATCCAGTCCATGGTAGCGGTGCCCTCATGGGTCTCGCCGAGCTTGTAGTTGACGCCGGTATAGAACAGAATCCGCTCTGTGGTGGTCGTCTTGCCGGCATCGATGTGCGCCATGATGCCAATGTTTCTCGTGTTCTCAAGTGAATACTGTCTTGGCATGCGGATCTCCTTCCGTGATTACCAGCGGAAGTGAGAAAATGCCTTGTTGGCCTCGGCCATCTTGTGGGTGTCCTCGCGCTTCTTCACGGCGGCACCGGTATTGTTGCAGGCATCCATGATCTCGCCGGCAAGGCGTTCTTTCATGGTTTTCTCACTTCTGGCGCGGCTGTACGAAGTCAGCCAGCGAAGGCCGAGGGTCTGCCGTCTTTCCGGACGGACCTCGATCGGCACCTGATAGTTTGCACCACCGACACGGCGGGTCTTGACTTCCACAGCGGGCATGATGTTTTCCATGGCCGTCTGGAATGCCTCAAGACCGGACTTGCCGGTTTTCTCTTCCACGATCTGAAATGCGCCGTAGACAACCTTCTGCGCGACGCCCTTCTTGCCGTCGAGCATGATGCTGTTGACAAGCTTCGTCACCAGTGCGGAGCCGTAGATCGGATCGGGAAGGACTTCTCTCTTGGGAACATTACCTCTTCTGGGCACTGTGCTTCCCTCCTTCATAAAATGATTTCATAGGTACTTCGGAAGCCCGAAGCTTCCGTGGGTGCCTGCCAAGAGGTTTATACTATATATAAAACTCTCAGCAAGGCATTGCCTTGCACAAGGCGAAATTGCGATGAATGCGAAGAATTACTTCTTCTTGCCGGCCTTCGGGCGCTTCGCGCCGTACTTGCTTCTGGCCTGCATACGGCCCTGGACGCCCTGCGTGTCGAGCGTGCCGCGGATGATGTGGTAGCGGACGCCAGGCAGGTCCTTGACACGGCCGCCGCGGATGAGGACGACAGAGTGCTCCTGCAGGTTGTGGCCGACACCGGGGATATAGGCCGAAACCTCGTATCCGTTCGTCAGACGCACACGGGCGATCTTACGCAGAGCGGAGTTCGGCTTCTTCGGGGTGGTCGTACGCACGGCAGTGCAGACGCCTCTCTTCTGCGGGGAGGACAGGTCGGTCGGGCGGTTCTTCAGAGTGTTGACACCCTTCTGCAGAGCCGGAGCGGTGGACTTGGAAGTCTGCTGTTCTCTTCCCTTTCTTACCAGCTGGTTAAAAGTAGGCATGGTTTTCCTCCTTTCTCAGGAAATGGCTGCTTTGCAGCTTGTATTTTATCCCGAAATATCAAAGATATTCCGTTGGGATCAAAGAGATGGCCGGAGAATCCCGGCGCAGGCCGCGCCGACATGGATCCGGCAGAGCGAACCGAGCCGCTGCATCGTTTCGACGTGGGTGACCGGAACGCCGGTCTGCGCGCACAGCTCCTCCACGGGAGCCGTCACCGCGGGATCGGCATCGTCGGCAAGAAACGCCTCGGACACGCGGCCGGCCAGGAGCGCCTTGCGCAGCTGCTTCAGGCCGACGACCTTCTGCTGCGTCAGTAAGCGATCTTCCAGCATTGCCGCACCTCCATGCGGGGCAAAACACAGACCCACGCAATAGTAGAGTATAGCAGAATCACCAAGATTCGTCAACAAAAATTGTAGCAAAAAGAAAAGATTTTTTTGATCTGCAGCCTTCAGAAGGATGCTGCGCAGCCCGGTCCGGCAACAGTCGCATGCTGATCCGCCGAGTGCGTCCCATGTCACTGCACATCGACGATCAGGATCTGCTCGCTGTCGAACGGGAGTCTTTGCATCAGCTTGCCGTCCCGGAACCGGAAGGAGCCTCCGCAGTTTCTCGGGCTCAGATCGATGGGATTGATCATAAGCGCGTCATGCGCTGCCAACGCCGCCTGCGCTGCATAGCTGTCCAATTCTCCGTTTTCCCACTCTTCCGGTGTGAAATCGACACAGACAGGCCAGATGAGCAGGCGGTCCGATTTGAAGCGCTCCGGGTACTCCCTCACGTCCCCGCACAATGCCAGCATCATTTCTTTTCCGCAGAGTCGAAACGCGCGGGTCTCAGTCCCCTCGCAATAATGGCCGTCTGTTTTCCAATCCGCTTTCCAGCCCTTCGATATCCTCCTGTAATTGCGAATGATCCCGCCGTCTGCCAGAACGACGCAGGATGAATACAGCCGGTCCTGTTCCTTTTCAATATACCCGGTAAGCAGCGCAGTGCCATATTGAACCGTCAGGCCGCGCAGACGGCGGATCGTCTCCGAGTGAAGTCCGACCGCCATTTGTCTGTCTGATTCATACTCCCAGCAGAGAGAATCAAACCCATGCAGGAAGGC
>CADCOJ010000162.1 GCA_902803075.1 Oscillospiraceae bacterium
CCTCATCCAGGAGGATCTTGGTGTTCATGCCCAGCGTCTTGGTGGTATGGAACCGGGCGACGCGCTGTTTGTTTTCCTCACGGTAGGCCAGCTGATCCCGGATCTCCGCCAGTGTGGAGTGGCGGCGCTCGGAGAACCACGGCGAAAGCTTTGCGGCGCAGTCCTTGCACATGTTGCCGTCCTCCAGCTTGCGGTTGCCGAGCAGACCGATCTTCTGGCCGCAGATGTCGCAGAATTTCCTGTCAAAAAGTCCCATGGCGTATTGTCCTTTCCTGAAAGAAATAAATCATAGAGTTTGACGGGATCACGGGGGGATGCTGCCGAAGCTGTCCGCGTGGCTCGGGCCCGGCGGGCTGTGGGAGCTGACGGGTTCTCCGCGCTCCTTGAGCCGGTCGCTGCACTCTGCGCACATATCCAGATCCTCACAGATCAGGAAGCAGCTGTCGCAGGCCAGGCGGCCGCAGATCGGGCAAAGGCTGAAGATCTCCGTCGCCTGCTGGGCGGCCTGATGGCGCGCAAGCTCCCGTTCGCGTGCGTAGAGCGTCTCATAGATGACGCGCTTACCCTCGCTTTCCGGTGTGACGCCGGCCCGGGAAAACCGGGTGCGGCGGCTTTGCCACAGGCGCGCGCAGATGGGACATTCCAGCGAAAAGACAAAGGATCCCGCGTCGGAACAGTCTCTGAGCCGGTCGCTCACGATCTCGTTCACAGGTTCACCGCCTTCCGGTCGCAGATCAGGAGTCTTTACCAGTCATATTCTACACAATCCGCCGGGAAAAGAAAATCTTTTTTCCGGCATTTTTTCGGGAAACGGGAAAAAGTATCCTGAGAAGTAGACGGGATACACAAATAATGAAGTGGGAAATTGTGGATTCTGCCGGTCAGACGGAGGTGAGCTCCTCCAGTCTGCCGCAGCGGCGGAAGAGGTCGATATAGAGCATCAGCTCCTCGCGCGTCGTGACGCCCAGCTTGCGGTAGATGTTGCTGTTGTGCTTTTTGACGGTGCTGATGCTGATGAAGGCGACGGCGGGGATGTCGGCGGGTTCATGGCCGTTGATATAGAGCTGGAGGATGGCGTGCTCGGAGGGGGTCAGCGTCTGCACGCGGCCCGCGAATGCGGAAAACAGCTCCGCGATGTTGGGCGGGAGCGTGCCCTCGGTGAGCTTCTGCTGCGCCTTGGAGCGGGCAAAGGCCAGCAGCTCGTCGATCTCGGAGATGCCGGACTGCCTGCCGGCGTCGGGCTGCTCGGAGCGGATGGCGGAGAGGCTGGAGGCGATGGGGCCGGCAAAGCGCTGCGAGAGCGTCCGCGCCAGCAGCACCATCAGGGCCAGCAGTCCCGCCAGCATGGCAAGCCAGACCGCCCGGCCCGTACGCACGGCGTGCAGATATCCCGCCCGCGGGATGAGCGTCACCACGGCGAAGGCCCGGCCGTCGGTGCTGCGCAGGGACGGCGTCTCATGCAGGCCGAGATAGACGTCCGGGCCCAGCTGATACTGGTTGAAGAACCGGCCGTGCTGCACGCGCATGGAGCCCTCGGCTGCCAGCTGCGTGCCCTCGGTGCTGCCGAGCATGGCCTCGTCCATGCGGAGCAGGCCGCCCTCCAGCGGGCACAGGGCCGTGACGATGCTGCCGTAGGGGCACTGAACCGTGGGGAAAAGGAGCTTGAAATAGAGCTCGTTCAGCTCCACCCCGCAGGCGCCCCAGGCGCTTCCGTCCGTCCCCAGGATCGGGACCGACAGCAGCATCACGTCCTCCCAGGTGTCCGGCAGATCCATGCGCCCGGACCAGAGGCAGCAGTCGGCCAGGCGCTGCGTGCCGCTGCGCAGGCAGGCGGAAAAGCCCGGGATGCCGGTGACGTCGAACTCCAGGTTCCAGCGGTTGTGGAGCTGGATATTCTTCTGCCGGGCCACGTCCGGGATGCCGCGGTAATAGGTGAGGGTCTGGTTGGCGCGGTAGAGCGTGTTGAGGCCGGGATAGCGCAGGTACATGCCGCTGCGGGAGGCGGCGGCATTGGGAAGGGCGGTGTTGATGGTGGCGTCCAGAATGAAATATGCGCCGCTGCAGCTGCAGACCTGCAGCGTGGTGTTGAGCGGCGCGTAAAGCTGCTTCTGAAGCTCCAGAAGCAGCGCCTGATCGTCATTGAGCTCGGAAAAGCTGACGCCGCCTGCAGCCAGGACCGTTTCGATCTCGGTGCTCAGATCGGCGGAAAAGGAGATGGCCTGGGCGCTGAGCGTGTCGAGCTGCTGCTGCATGGACGCGGCGGCAGATTTCTGCTGCACCTGCAGGCTGTTCTGCAGGCGGCGCTCATGGATGTTGAACAGGCCGGATACGGACAGCAGCAGCGCCAGCGCCGCAAACACGCACAGGATCATGCTCAGCCAGTAGAGCATCAGCTTGCGGCGCATGCTGACGCTCTGCCGCCTGGCGGAGGCCGTCAGATGCAGCAGTCCCCGGAGTTTTGCCATCAGCATGTGCTTCGCCTGCCTTTCTGCGTGCGGATCGTCTATCTGCGGTAGAGCGTCCGGAATTCTTCCAGCGCGCCGCGGCACGCCTCGTCCAGATCCGCCTCCGGCTGTGCGGCCAGCCGCGCCCGGGCGGAGATCAGCGTCTGCCGCACCAGATCCTCAAAGCGTGTCTCCAGCGCCAGATAGGGTTCAAGCTTCGGCGGGACATAGAAGGTGTAGTCCGCCTGGGTCTTTCGGTATGCCTCATAGAGCGAGACATATTTCGGGTCCTCCAGCCGGGCGATGGCCGCGGGCAGCGCCTCGTCGAAGGCGGCGCGCATCACGGGCATATAGCCGGTGCGCGTGACGAAGGGGACGTTCTGCTGCGGGTCGGTGAGCCAGCGCAGGAA
>CADCOJ010000163.1 GCA_902803075.1 Oscillospiraceae bacterium
GAACAGGCGCGGAAGGACTCCTTCCGCGCCTGTTCCGCATGATGCTGCGTTACTTATACTTAACTGCCGTGCCGTAGGCAATGACCTCCGCCGCGCCCTGCATCATCTGCGCAGAGCCATAGCGGATGCCTACGATCGCGTCCGCACCGAGCTGCCTGGCCTCATCGACCATGCGCTTGACGGCGATCTGCCGCGCCTCGTTGAGCATGTCGGTATAGGCTGTGATCTCGCCGCCCACAAGCGTTTTCATCGCGGCCATAAAATCCCTGCCGAAATGCTTGGTCTGGACGATCGCGCCCTTGACCATGCCCAGCGCCTCAAATTCCTGCCCGGGAATGGTATCAATACTGAGAAGCTTCATCTTCTTCGCCTCCTTTGATCTCTCTGACCCGCTGGGCCAGCACTACAATGACACAGATGATGATCAAGGCCGGGACCCCCACCAGCCACGCCAGCACTGCCAGCGGGACAGGCTCCTGCGTATTGCCCCAGAGCATGACTGCCGCGCTGATCCCCATCAGCACGATCATGATGAACGCCCCAAGCACGGCGCCCGCCGTCTTTTTCCTGTGAATGTCAGCCAGCTTCACGTTCATAAACCGCCTCCCCTCCTGTTCCGAACGCTCGATCTGTTCAAGCCAGTCGTCGATCTGCTGCCGGGACAGACAGTCCGTGCCTTCTGCGTGTGCATGCAGAAGCGCCTCAGAGATCCTGCGCATTTCCATAAGATCCGCCTTCTGCCGTTCGATCTGCTCAATACGGCGCAGCATGCATGCATCAAGCCCCGATCCGCCCAGCAGCACCTGCCGGATCTGCTCGATGGGCACGCCGAGCTTGCGCAGAAGCTTGATCTGCTTGAGCCGGTGCACATCGTCCGCGCTGTACGCGCGGTAGCCGTTTTCCGACCGGCCAGGGCAGAGCAGCCCCTGCTCCTCATAAAAGCGGATGTTCTTTTTTGAGATGCCTGCAAGCTCCTCTACATGTCGGATCTCCATGGCGGCCCCTTTCTGTCTGCTTCTGAGTCTGGTATACAGCTTCCACCAGGGGGAAAGTCAAGAGGTTTTTGAACTATTTTTAATCGTGCAGCAGCCGCTCGCGCTGCAGCGACTCTTTTTTCCCGTGGATACGCCCGAGCGCGTACATAAGAAGCGTCGCGCAGAGCAGATTGAGGATCCCGGCGCGCGAAACGCTGAAGGTATTGACGCAGCCGATCAGCAGGTTCGCAAACCCGATCATGGACAGGGACCAACCGATCCTCTGCAGATGGGTGATCTTGGAATCGACGTCCGAAAAGATGTCGAACGGGCCGAGCTCCGCGCTCCTGCGGAAATAGATCCACTGGATCATGCGCCCGATATACACGGCGCCCGTCTGCTCCATAAAGCGGATATAGCCGTCGTCCGCCCCGTGCATCTCCACCCGGATGATATACTGTCCCGGCCGGCAGCGTTCAAAGGTATATCTGCAAAAGCCCACTGCCACCAGCGCCCATCCCTCCAGCGCCATTTCGTTGAGCCACTGCTCCTCTTTTTCAAAGTCCCAAACCGGGAACACCTTCCAGACAGTACGTCTCTCGTTCATTACTCTGCCCCTCCAAAATCATTTCTCCGTTTTTGACCAGCTCTCTGAGCCGTGCAAGCTCCGCACGCAGCACAGAAAGGCCGCGTTCCGTCAGACGGTACATTTTTTTCCGCTCCCCGTCCTCCACGGGCAGCTGGACGATCCATGCCTTGTCGCACATGGCGTTCAGCGCGCCATAGAGCGTGCCAGCCGCCAGGCGGACGCGTCCGCCGGAAAGCTCCTGCGTCCGCTGCATGATGCCGTAGCCATGCTGCGGCGAGTAAAGGGAAAGCAAGATATAGTACGTGGATTCCGTCAGTGCCAGGTCATTGTTCATGCTTCGCATCCACTCCTTCGTGTGACGTTATAACGTCTCTCGATATATCGTGATCATATTATATCGTGTTCCGATATATTTGTCAAGCAGAATCTGCAAAAAAATGGCATGTCCGAAGACATGCCATTTTTTCACCCGTATTGACTGCTCAGGCGCGGGCCGGCTGCTCATCGCCGAGCGCCTCCGTCTGCCGGACAAGCACTTTCCTGTTGTAGCAGGAAAACGCGTTCTCGACCAACGCGCGGTCCGGCGCTTTTGTCACGGCGCTCACCGCCGGCACAAGGACCATCCCCGCCAGCATGCAGAAGGCGCCGGCATTGATGGGAGACTGCAGGATCGCCGGAAACCTGGAGCGGACAAAAATATTTGCGATCATGACCACGGTGGAGAATGCGAAGCTGACCCAGCAGGCTGTCTTGGTGGTGCGCTTCCAGTACAGGCCATAGAGGAACGGGGCGAGGAACGC
>CADCOJ010000164.1 GCA_902803075.1 Oscillospiraceae bacterium
AATTTCGGCTATCGCTGCTATGCGCATGTGTGGGTGGCGCTTTGGCCGCTGCGCCGCCTGTTCCGGCGGGGCTTCGGCTGGCTCCGGAACAAGCTGCGCGGAGGGGAGAAAGGGAAACGCACGTGAAGAAAAACCGTTCTGCCCTGCGGTGGATCGCCGCCGTGAGCGGCCATGCGCGGCGATGGATCGCCCTGCTGGCTGTGCTGCAGGTCCTGCTGGCGCTGATCGCCCTGTGCTATGCGCCGCTGTTCCGCCGGCTGATCGACGCGGCCACCGGGCGTGATCTCCATGCCCTGCGCGCGTCGGCAGTCGGGTTTGCGGCGGTGCTTGCGGCGCAGCTTCTGCTGCGGGCGGCCAGCCGCTATCTGGAGGAGGACTGCCGGGCAAAGATCGAGAACGCCTGCAAGGCGCACCTGTTCCGCATGATCCTGCGCAAGCAGTATGCGCCGGTCGCAGCCGTGCATACCGGGGAGTGGATGAACCGCCTGACTGCCGACACGCGCCTGGTGGCGGACGACGCCGTGCAGATCCTGCCCGGCGCCGCCGGGATGGCTGTCCGGATGGTGGGCGCGCTGGCGCTGCTGGTGGTCTATGAGCCGCGGTTCCTGGTCGTACTGATCCCGGGCGGGCTGATCCTCATCGGCGCGACTTTCCTGTTCCGCCGGAGGCTCAAGGCGCTCCACAGCGCCATCCGGGAGAAGGACGGCGCGCTGAGTGTGTTCCTGCAGGAGCGTGTGGAGCATTTGATGCTCGTGCGCGCGTTCGGGCGGGAATCGGCCGCCCAGGAGCGGGAAGCGGAGCTTGCCGCGGAGCACCGCACGGCAAGGCTCCGGCGCATCCGCTTTTCAAACCTCTGCAACGGCGGGTTCTCCCTGGCCGCAGGCGGCGCGTATGTGCTCAGCGGTATCTACTGCGCCTGGCGGATCTATCAGGGGGCGATGTCCTATGGTATGCTGACTGCCATTTTGCAGCTCGTTTCACAGGTGCAGACGCCTTTTGCCGGCATCTCGGGCTTTGTCCCGCGCTATTATGCCATGCTGGCCAGCGCCGAACGCCTCATGCAGATCGAAGCGGCGCAGGATGAGCAGACGCAACCGCCTCTGACGCAGGAGCAGATCCTGGCGTGCAGCCGCAGCCGCCTGCAGGCGATCCGGCTGTCGCAGATCAGCTTTTCCTATGCGGGCGGCAAGGAGGCGGTGAGCGGGTGCTCGCTGCGCTTTGCAAAGGGGGAGTTCACCGCCGTCACGGGCGCGTCCGGCTGTGGAAAGAGCACGCTGCTGCGCCTTCTGATGTGCTTTTATCCCATTGAGAGCGGCGAACGCATGCTTGAGCTGACCGATGGAGACGTGCCGCTCACACCTGCGTGGCGCGGGCTGTTTGCCTATGTCCCGCAGGGCAACCAGCTCATGAGCGGGACGATCCGCGAGGCGGTCACCTTCTATAACCGTGCGCCGAACGAGGCGCAGATCCGCCGGGCGCTGCATGTGGCCTGCGCGGACACATTCGTGGACGCGCTGCCCAAGGGGCTCGATACCATGCTCGGGGAGAAGGGGACCGGACTCTCGGAGGGACAGCTGCAGCGCCTGGCCATTGCCCGCGCGATCTATTCCGGCCGGCCCGTCCTGCTGCTCGACGAGGCCACAAGCGCCCTGGACGAGCAGACTGAAGCCGAGGTCCTGCGCCGCCTGCGCGCCGAAAGCGAGCAGACGGTCCTGATCGTGACGCACCGCCGCGCGGCGCTTGCGATCGTGGATAAGATCGTTTCTTGCCGCAGCGACGGCGAGCGCTGGAGCTGGCAGATGCAAGAGCCTTGAGCCTGCGGTGTGAGACCGGAAAAAAATGACACGCCAATGCGGGCGATCCGCCAATGGATCGCCCGCGTTTGCGTATCCTGGCGCGCAAATGCGCCTTCTTTCTTGTCAAGGCGGCGATCATGTGATATACTGAACTATAAACGTACATACATGCTGCGCCGTATCCGGCGCAGACGGTACGCGTTGGAACACCGCAGCCGCCCACACCGACGAAAGGAGACGGGAATGAACACCAAACAGAACAACGTCAGGATGATCCGGGACTTATCAGACGCGTTCGGGCCGCCCGGATTTGAGGAAGCTGTGCTGGGCGTCATTCGCCGCCATGGAGAAGGACTCGGGACGTTTGCGGAGGATCCGATGCGAAACCTCTATCTGCGCCGGGCGGAAAACACCGGGGACCGGCCCGTTTTGATGCTGGATGCACACAGCGACGAGGTCGGCTTTATGATCCATTCCGTCAATCCGGATGGAACGCTGCGATTCGTGACGCTGGGCGGCTGGAGCAGCGCAGTGCTGGCTTCCACGCGTGTCCTTGTCCGGAACGCAGACGGGACGCTCCTTCCCGGGATCGTGACCGTGCGCCGTGCGCCGTCTGCGGATCCCGCGAAGCGCAAAGCGCTCCCGGAGATCCAGGAGATGGCGATCGACGTCGGCGCCGTGTCCAGAGATGAAGCGCTCGGCGCGTTCCGGATCCGCATCGGGGAACCTGCCGCACCGGAGACGTCCTTCCATTTCGACGAGGCGCATGGCCTGATGTTCGGCAAGGCGTTCGACTGCCGTCTCGGCTGTGCAGCGCTGATCGAAACGCTGCGCAGGCTGCAGGGCTGCCCGCTGCCGTTCGATGTTGTCGGCGTCTTTTCCGCGCAGGAGGAGCTCGGCATGCGCGGCTGCAGAGTCGCGGTGGAGCGCGTGCGGCCGCAGATCGCATTTTGCTTTGAAGGGAGCCCGGCGGACGACACCGCTATCCGCACATGGGAGGCACAGACGGCCCTGCGCAGGGGCCCCATGTTCCGCTTCCTGGATCAGTCCGTGATCTGCAGCCCCAGATTCCAGCGCTATGTGCTGGATCTGGCGGAGAAAACAGGCATTCCGGCGCAGGGTGCCGTCCGTGAAAACGGAGGGAACGATGCCGCAGTGATCAACACCGCGTGCGGCGGCGTGCCTGTGGTCGTTGCAGGGATCCCCGTGCGCTATACCCACACGGGAAACGGCATGGCCTGCTATGATGATTTTGAGGCGACGGTCCGCTTGGCTGTGGAGACGCTGAAATCGCTGCAGCCGGACGATCTGACGTCATTATGAGAACGGTCGCCTTCCGCGCAGACTGTTTCGCGTGCGGAACGGGACGGCGTACACACAGCGAAAGGGGCGTGAAGCGGTGAGCGGATTTCAGGCGTGGCTGAGGCAGCTGCAGTTTGACGGCGTCTGGCAGACCGTCCTGCTGGTCCTCGCGTCGCTGCTTTGCATCACCTTCCATGAGCTGTGCCACGGGTTGGTCGCCTTCTGGCTCGGGGATCGCACGGCAAAGGACCAGGGACGCCTGACGCTGAATCCGCTCCGCCATGTGGATCTCAGCGGGCTGATCATGATGGCGCTGTTCCGCTTCGGCTGGGCGAAGCCCGTGCCGGTCAATATGCGCAACTTCAGGAATCCCAAAGCCGGCATGGCGCTGACCGCGCTGGCCGGGCCTGCGGCAAATGTTCTGCTGGCGCTGGCGGCACTGGCGGCCTATTTCGGGATCTGGACCCTCTCCGGCCGCAGCACCGCCGCCATTTGGAGCGTGCTGATGCTCTTTTTCAACTATGTGGCTGTCATTTCCACGGGCCTTGCCGTGTTCAATCTGTTCCCGATCCCGCCGCTCGACGGCTCCAAGGTGCTCTTCGCGCTCCTTCCGGACCGGGCGTATGTGTATCTGATGCGCTATGAGCGCTACGGCATGTTCCTGCTGATGGCGCTTTTGATGCTCGGCGTGATCGACCGGCCGCTCAGCGTGATGCGCGACGGACTTCTGCACGCGCTGATCGCAGTCGCGTCCCTGCCGTTCCGGTGAGCGTGAAAAACAAACAGGAGTGTCACCCATGGCGATGGAGGAACCGCTTTATCATCTCTCAGGCGTCGTACACGCAAGAGGGCAGGAACTGGAGGACTTTGACGGCCCGCTGGACGTTATTCTCCTGCTCCTGAGCAAGAATAAAATCGAGATCCAGGATATCCGCATCAGCGCCATTCTCGATCAGTACCTGGCGTATCTGGATGAGATGAAGCGGCTGGACATGGAGATCGCCAGCGAGTTTATCGCCATGGCGTCGTATCTCATGTACATCAAAACGCGGATGCTCCTGTCCAAGGCCGAGCAGGAAGAAGCGCAGAGCGACATGGAAAAGCTCATTGCGTCCCTGCAGCAGCGCCAGCGGCAGGAGGCGCTCACGCAGATCAAAACAGCCGCAGCCGCGCTGGCGGAGCGCAATGAGCTCGGCCTCGGCCTGTTCGTCAAGGGGCAGGAGGCGTTCCGCCCCGATATGACCTACCGCTACCGCCATGAGCCCGGCGACCTGCTGCAGGCGCTGGCCGTGATGCAGGACCGCAGCGCACGGAAGCTTCCGCCGCCCGTCTCCAATTTCCAGGGGATCGTCGGCGCGGAGCCGTATCCCGTGACGAAAAAGGCGGCGCAGGTCATCCGCAGGCTGATCGCCAACGGTCTGATGCGCTTCCGCGCGCTGTTCCGCGGCAGCCGCAGCCGTTCGGAAATCGTTGCCACATTCCTGGCCGTTCTGGAGCTTTGCAGGCTCCGCTCGGTCCGCATCGGGGAGGATCCGGCAGGGGAGCAGTCCGTGGAATTTCTCAAAAAACCGGATGAAAACGCTGATCCGGATATACAATAGGAGGCAGACATGGAACAATCGGATTTGCAGCGCGCGCTGATGGCGGTGCTGTTCGCCGCGGGCGAGCCGGTCGGTGCGGAGCGCCTGGCCCAGACGCTTGAGACCGATGAAAACGAGATCCACGATGCCTGCCGCAAGCTGATGGACGAGCTGAGCTATACACGCAGCGGCATCCGCATCGTCCGTCTGGAAAACGCATATCAGATGTGCTCTTCGCCGGAGATGGCGGAGTATGTCACAAAAACGCTGGAAACGCGCAAACCCCCGCGTCTGTCTCCGTCCCAGCTTGAAACACTGACGGTCGTCGCCTATTATCAGCCCGCAACCAAGGCGTTGGTCGAGCAGATCCGCGGCGTTGACAGCGCATACAGCATCGGCGCCCTGCAGACCAAGAAGCTCATCCGGGAGGCCGGACGGCTGAATGTTCCCGGGCGCCCCATCGTCTATGAGACGACGCCGGATTTCCTGCGGGTGTTCGGCCTGGAATCGCTGGCGGATCTGCCGGAGATCGAAAAGGTCGATATCCATGTGGATCCGTCCCAGATCGAGCCTGTCTCCCAGCCGGAGGCTCAGACGCAGGAGGCGCAGCCATGACGTGGAGATGGTGGATGACGCTGCTGGTGATCGCGGCTGTCCTGTTTCTGATCGGCTGCATCCCTGTGGGCGGCGATGTCCGGTATGGAGAAGGCGGGCTCACCGTCAAGGCGAAGATCGGGCTGCTCCGCCTGCAGCTGCTGCCGAAAACGAAGAAAAAACAGAAAAAGCAGAAAAAGGCCGCAGCCAAAAAACCGAAAAAACCTGCGGAGCCGAAGCCGAAGGGAGACAAAAAACGCTCCATCCAGCTCGGCGGCATCGACGGCATCCTGCAGATCCTGGAGCTTGTCTCGGATACGCTGGGCGATCTGCGCAGGAAGCTCCGTGTGGATGCGCTGATGCTCCATGTGACCTTCAACGGAAGCGATCCCGCGCAGGCTGCCATGAACTATGGCCGGGCCTGGGCCGTGATCGGCGCGGTCACGCCGACATTGGAGCGGCTTTTTGTCATAAAAAAGCGTGACATTCAGCCCATTCTGGATTATAATGAGACTGAAATGAAGGCGGAAGCGCATCTGATCCTCACCATCACCATCGGAAGGATCCTCTCACTGGCGTGCAAGGCCGGCTTCAGAGGCCTTGGAATCCTGAAAGAATTGAAAAAAGGCGGTGCAGCGAATGAATCATCCTCTGTCTGAAATGATGACCAACACCATGAGCAAGATCCGGGATATGATCGACGTCAACACGGTCGTCGGCGATCCCATCACCACGCCCAACGGCGCAACCATCATCCCCGTCACGAAGGTCTCCATCGGCTATGGCAGCGGCGGCAGCGATTTCTCCATGAAAAGCACCCCGGCCAACCGTGAGAATCCCTTCGGCGGCGGCGCAGGCGCCGGCATCAAGATCACGCCGGTCGCATTCCTGGTCATCCGCGGCGACAATGTCCGCATGCTCCCGGTGGCAGAACCGGCTTCCACGTCGATGGACCGCCTGATCGAGCTGCTGCCGGATCTGATCGACAAGGGCGAGAGTTATCTTGCCCAGAAGCGCGCGGCCAAGCAGGAGGCGCAGGACGAGGCATAATCCGGCTGTCCGCGGAAATACTATCCGCGGGTGATGGATGTGAAACAATGCAAAAGCATTCTGGCGGCGGCGTTTCTTGCCGCCGCCTTTGCAGTCGGCGCATGCGCCCGGATGCTTCCGGCGGACTGCGAACCGCCGACCAGCGCGCACTGCGCAGTTGTGATGGACGCGGCGAGCGGCGAGCTGCTCTTTGCCAGACGCCCGCATGACCGCGCGCTGATCGCCAGCACGACAAAGATCATGACGGGCCTGCTGATCTGCGAAAGCGGTCAGCTCGACCGCGCGGTCACTGTCCCGGACGCGGCGGTGGGCGTTGAAGGATCAAGCATGTACCTCCGGCACGGAGAGCGCCTCTGCGTGCGGGACCTGCTCTATGGCATGATGCTCCAGTCCGGCAATGACGCCGCGGCGGCGCTGGCCATCGTGCACAGCGGGAGCATGGAGCAGTTCGTGCGGGAAATGAACCGCCGCGCGCAGGCGTTGGGCCTTTTGGATACCTGCTTTGCAAATCCCCACGGGCTCGACAGCAGGCAGAATTATTCCACCGCGGCAGATCTGGCGCTCCTCACGCGGGAGGCGCTGAAAAACGAAGAGTTCCGCGCGGCCGTATCCACACGGCAGGCGACCTGCGCGGGCAGGACGCTGGTCAACCACAACAAGCTTCTCTGGCGCGTGGATGGCTGCATCGGCGTCAAAACAGGCTATACAAAGCAGGCAGGGCGGATCCTGGTCAGTGCAGCACAGCGTCAGGGGAACACGGTGATCGTTGTGACGATCTCAGACCCGGACGACTGGCGTGACCATGCAGCCCTGCTCGACTACGGATTTGCGGCGCTCGCCCGGCGAACGCCGGTCTATCCGCAGATCAGGAGGGTGCAATGGAACAGCGGGTGCAAAAGATCCTGTCCGCATGCGGCGTCGCATCGCGCAGAAAGGCGGAGGAGCTGATCCTCGCGCGCCGGGTGCGCATCAACGGCAATACCGCCGTGCTCGGTGATACGGCCGATCTGTCGTGCGACGTCGTTGAGGTGGATGGCGTGCGCGTCCGCGCGCCGAAAACGGAGGCATGCTGCCTGATGCTCTGCAAGCCCCGCGGCTTTGTCACCACCATGCACGATGAAAAGGGCCGCAGAACGGTCCTGGAGCTGGTGCAGGACGCGCCTGCGCGCGTCTATCCGGTGGGGCGGCTCGATCTGGCGTCGGAGGGACTTCTGCTCATGACCAACGACGGGGCGCTGGCCAATGCGCTCATGCACCCGAAGCACTGCATCGACAAGACGTATCTTGTCTGGGTCAGCAGTTTCGATGCGCAGAAGCTGCCGCAGCTTTCAGAGCCCATTGAGATCGACGGACGGATGACGGAGCCGGCTGCTGTCGCACTGTGCACGCAGCAGGGACAGACCGCGCTGCTGCGCATCACGATCCACGAGGGCCGCAACCGCCAGATCCGCAGGCTCTGCGAACGGGCCGGGATGCGCGTCACGCGGCTGCGCCGCATTGCGGAGGGGCCCCTGGAGTTGGGAACGCTCAAAACGGGCGCATGGCGCCTGCTCACAGAGCGGGAGCTGCGGCTGCTCCGCGCTGCCTGCGGGCTGGAGGAATGAATCCGGAAAAGTTTTTGTGCGGCGTGCCTGGATTCCGGAAACAAATCACTTGACAATATGCTCCAATTTGTGTATTATAATATGGCTGTTTCCGGAAGTGACAGGAAGCAGCGATACCATGGAGTGGTATCGAAGCGGTCATAACGAGCACGACTGGAAATCGTGTGACGGTCAAAAGCCGTCCGAGGGTTCGAATCCCTCCCAC
>CADCOJ010000165.1 GCA_902803075.1 Oscillospiraceae bacterium
CTGGTGCGAGAGATGAGACTTGAACTCACACGACTGTTGCCACACGCCCCTCAAACGTGCCTGTCTACCAATTCCAGCACTCTCGCATGCATTCTCAATGCTCAATTATTATAATCGGCTGTACAGCGTTTGTCAAGAGATTTTTTCCGCATTTATGAAGCTCCGGCAGCCGGAGCCTGCCCGGCTGCCGGAGGATCCATCATGCCATTTTTGTGCGGATATCCGCAAGCCGCTCCAGCGCGGCATACAGCGTCTCGTCCTTCTTTGCAAAGTGGAAGCGGACGATGTTGTTGACATCCTCCCGGAAGAACGATGTGCCCGGCACGCACGCAACGCCGACCTTGCGCGCCATCTCCTCGCAGAACTCGACGTCCGTCTGTCCCTTCTTCATATAAGGGCCGATGTCGGCCAGGATGAAATAGGTGCCCTGCGGATCGGTATAACGCATGCCGATGCGGTCCAGGCCATCGGTAAAGATCTGTTTCATGTGCGCATAGTGCGCACCGAACTCCGCATAGTAGCTGTCCGGCATCTCCAGGCCGACAACGGCGGCCTCCATCAGCGGGGACGGCGCGCCGACGGTCATGAAGTCATGGTACTGCTTGATCCGGTCCATGATGGGCTTGGGCGCAATGGCATAACCGATGCGCCAGCCGGTGATGGAATAGGTCTTGGAGAGCGACGAGCAGGAGATGGTGCGCTCCCACATGCCGGGAATGCTGTTCATGTAGGTATGGACATTGGGCGCATAGACGATGTGCTCATATACCTCGTCCATGATTGCGTAGACATCATAGCGGATGCAGAGCTCTGCGATCAGCTGCAGCTCCTGCTTTGTGAAGACCTTGCCGCTGGGGTTGGACGGATTACAGATCAAAATCGCCTTGGGCCCCTGCCGGAACGCGTCCTCCAGCACCTCAGGATCAAAATTATAGTGCGGTGGAACAAGGGGAACGAAGATCGGCTCGCAGTCGGCCATAATGGACTGCGCGCGGTAGTTTTCAAAGTACGGCGAAAAGATGACGATCTTGTCGCCGGGGTTCGTCAGGGCAAAGATCGTATCGACCATGGCTTCGGTCGAGCCGATGGTCACCACCATTTCGGTGTTGGGATCCAGCGTGCGGCCCATAAAGCGGCCGCATTTTTTTGCCAGCGCCTGGCGGAAATTCAGCGCGCCCATGGTGATCGGGTACTGATGCGGCCCGGCGAAGCTCACTTCGGCCAGGCGGTCCATCAGCGCCTTGGGGGGATCAAAATCCGGGAATCCCTGGGAGAGGTTGATGGCGCCGCAGTCAATGGAAATGCGTGTCATGCGGCGGATGACGGAGTCTGTAAACTGCGGGCATTTCCGGCTCATTTCTTTCATGGTCCTGTCCTCCTGTTCGTTTGTTCAGCGGATCCCGAGCTCTGCGGCAGAGACGGTCTGCAGGCCGTTTTCCCACAGGAGCTTCAGGAGCCGGTCCTCGTCCGAAACGCGGAAGACCATGTATGCCTTTTCCTCGCCGCGGCCGATGAGAGAATACATATATTCAATGTCGATGTTCGCGCCGGCCATCAGGCCAAGCACACGCGCAAGTCCGCCCGGCTGATCCGGAACGGCAACGACGGTCACATCCGTCTGGGAGACGATGCAGTTGAGACTGTCGAGCACCTCAGCGGCCTTCTGCACGTCGCTGACCAGCATCCGAAGGATACCGAAATCCGTGGTGTCGGCAATGGAAAGCGCGCGGATGTCCACACCCGCCCAGGCCAGCGCCTCGGTCACGGAGGCGAGCTTGCCGGATTCATTCTGAATAAAGACTGACAGTTGCTTGACCATACGCCCCTCCCTTTCAGTCCAAGAGCTTCCGTTTGTCCACAACGCGGACGGCCTTGCCGGTCGAGCGCGTCAGCGTGTTCGGTTCGAGCAGCTTGACCTTGACGGCGATGCCCAGCAGCGACTTGAGCGCTTCCTCAAGCTCGCGGCCCTTTTTCGTGAGGTTTTTGACCGTGTCGGAGAAGATCTCCCGACTGATCTCAACCTGAACCTCCACAAGGTCGGTGTTGTTCGCACGGTCAACGACGATCTGATAATTTGCCGTATAACCCTTCTCAATGAGTACCGTCTCGATCTGAGAGGGGAAGACGTTGACGCCGCGGATGATGAGCATATCGTCGGTGCGGCCTCTCGGTTTCGTCATTTTCAGAAGCGTACGGCCGCAGCTGCATGTGCCTCTGGAGACGACGCCGACGTCGCGGGTGCGGTAACGCAGGACGGGGAATGCCTCCTTGGTGATGCAGGTGAACACCAGCTCGCCCTGGGTTCCCTCCGGCAGCACCTCGCCGGTCTCCGGGTCGATGACCTCAACAATGAAGTTATCTTCATTGACATGCATGCCCGTCTGCTCCTCGCATTCAAAGGCAACGCCCGGACCGACGATCTCCGTCAGACCGTAGATGTCGAACGCCTTGAGCCCGAGCTTCTGCTCGATCTGGCGGCGCATCTCGTTTGTCCAGGGCTCTGCGCCGAAAATGCCGGCCCTGAGGCGGATGTCGTCCTTTGTCAGGCCCATCTCCTCCAGTACCTCCGCAATGTGCAGGGCATAGGACGGCGTGCAGCAGAGGACCGTGGAGCCGAAATCACGCAGGATGGTGATCTGGCGCTGGGTATTGCCGCTGGAGACAGGGACCGTTGTAGCGCCGATGCGCTGGGCGCCAAGATCGGCGCCGAGACCGCCGGTGAACAGGCCGTAGCCATAGGAGATGTGGACGATGTCTTCGTCCGAGGCCCCGGCGGCCACGAGCGCTCTTGCAAAGCAGTCCGACCAGATCTCAAGATCATGGCGCGTGTAGCCCACCACGATCTGCTTGCCCGTTGTGCCGGACGAGGCATGCAGGCGGACGACATCCTTCAGCGGTACGGCAAACAGGCCGTAAGGGTAGGTGTCGCGCAGGTCCTGTTTGCAGCTGAACGGAAGCCTGTGCAGATCATCCACGGAGCGGATGTCGTCGGGCGTGACGCCGGCAGACTCCATCTTTGCGCGGTAGAACGGGACGTTCTCATAGACATGCCGGACCGTGCGCACCAGGCGCTCGGATTGCAGCGCACGAATGGTCTCGCGGCTGGCCGTTTCGATCTCCGGCTGATAATATCTGTGCATGTGCGTCTCCTCTCAGGCGTTTCTTCCCAGGGCAAAGGCCCGCCGGTTGAGCGCGAGATACGCTGCCGGAACGCTCTGCTCGATCGCCGCGTCCCATTCCTCGGGCGTGAAATCGAAGCTGTTGGACAGGTGGCCCATGAGAACAAGGTTGACCGCCCGGGGGGAGCCGGCCTGCTCCGCAAGCGACAGCGCATCGAAGGCATCCACATCGATCCCCGCCGCCCGCATCTCGGAAACCGGATCGTCCGGATACCTGGCTGCGCCCGTGATGACCGGCATGGGATTGATCCGCTGCGTATTGGTGACGATCTTTCCGCCCTTTCTGAGATACTGGGTGTAGCGCGCAGCCTCCAGCAGTTCGAAGGAGACGATGAAATCGGCCTCACCCTTATCAATGATGGGAGAATACACCTTGCTGCCAAAGCGCACATACGTCACGACGCTGCCGCCGCGCTGGCTCATGCCGTGCACCTCGGAAACCTTGATGTCATACCCTCTGGTGAGCAGCAGCCGCCCGAGCAGCTTGCTGGCAAGCAGACTTCCCTGCCCGCCGACGCCGACGATCATGATGTTCTTCGTTTCCATGCTCAGCCCTCCTCCTGCGGCGCCAGCGCGCCGAATTTGCAAAGCTGCCCGCACACGCCGCAGCCCGTGCAGAGCGTGGCGTCGATCTGCACGCCATGCTCCGTCATGCTGATGGCCGGGCAGCCGATGCGCATGCACATGCCGCACTTGCGGCACTTGTCCGCATCGGCAAGGATCGGCTTCTTGTGCTTGACATACTTCAAAAGCGCGCAGGGCCGCCTGGAAATGATGACGCTGGCCTCATCCGCGGCAAGCTCCTCGCGCACAGCCGTCTCCACTGCGGCAAGGTCGTAGGGATCGACCACCCGGACGCGCCGGATGCCGATCGCCCGGCAGAGCGATTCCAGGTCGATCCTGGCTGCAGGGTCTCCCTTGAGGTTTTTGCCGGTGGTCGGGTTCTGCTGGTGGCCGGTCATACCTGTGATGGAATTGTCCAGAATGATCACGGTGGATTTGGAGTCGTTATAGGCGATGTTCACAAGTCCCGTCATGCCGGAGTGCATGAACGTGGAATCACCGATGACCGCCACCGTCTTTCCCTCGGATGCACCGCCGCTGGCCTTGTTGAAGCCGTGAATGCCCGAGACAGACGCGCCCATGCAGATGACCGAATCAATGGCGCCAAGGGGCGCGGCAGCGCCGAGCGTGTAGCAGCCGATGTCTCCGATGACGGTGAGCTTCAGCTTCTTGAGCGTATAGAACAGGCCCCTGTGCGGGCATCCGGCGCACATGACCGGCGGGCGGACGGGGATCGGCGTCTCCAGCTTCGGTCCCTCCGCCGTCTGCCTGCCAAGCGCTGCCGCCACCGTATTCTGCGACAGCTCCCCGATGGGAGAAAACAGGCTCTTTCCTTCCACAGCAAGGCCGAGATCCCGACAGTGGCTCTCGATGAATCCGTCCAGCTCCTCCGCAACGATCAGCCGGTCCACCGACGCGGCAAAGGTGCGGAGCTTTTCCTCCGGCATCGGCCACACGAGCCCCAGCTTCAAAACGGGGTAGCGGTCGCCGAACGCTTCCTTCACATACTGGTATGCGGTGGAATCCGCAATAAAGCCGACAGAACGGTCGCTGCCCTGCTCCACGCGGTTGAGATCGGTCGTCTCGGCAAAGGCCGTGAGCGCGCGCGTGCGCGCTTCAACCACCGGGTGGCGCAGCTTGGCGTAGCCGGGCATCATGATGTATTTCTGCGGCGTTTTTTCGTAGGGCTTTTGCTCCGGCTCCACGCGCGGCTGCGTCTCCACGAGACTCTGCGAATGTGCCACGCGCGTGCACATTTTCAGAAGCACCGGCGTGTCGAACTGCTCGGAGATGGCGTAGGCACGCTTTGCATAATCCAGCGACTCTGCCGCGTCCGACGGCTCGAGCATCGGGATCTTGCTCGCGCGGGCGTAATGGCGGGAGTCCTGCTCATTCTGCGAGGAGTGCATGCCCGCGTCATCCGCCACGGCGATGACCATGCCGGCGTTCACACCGGTATAGGAGATGGTAAACAGCGGGTCCGCCGCAACATTGAGACCCACATGCTTCATGCCGCAGAAGCTGCGGCGGCCGGCCAGGCTCGCGCCGAAGGCAGCCTCCATGGCGACCTTTTCATTGGGCGCCCACTCGGCATAGATCTCCGGATACTGCGCGGCAGATTCGGTGATCTCGGTGCTGGGCGTTCCCGGGTAACTGGAAACGAAGCTGCATCCGGCCTCATACAGGCCGCGCGCGGCAGCGACGTTTCCAAGCATCAGCGTTTTCATCAGCGGTTCTCCTCCATTCGTTTCGTCCGGCTCTCAGCTCAGGATCTGTTCTTCCACGAGCCGGCCGCCGCAGTATTTTTCACGCAGGACAGGCTTTTCGATCTTGCCGGTCGGATTGCGCGGGACCTTGTCAAAGATGATCCGGCGGGGACGCTTGTACCGCGGCAGATCCAGACAGAAGCGGCCGATCTCCTCCTCGGTGCAGTGCACGCCCTCCTTGAGCTCGATGATAGCCGCGGCGATCTCACCCAGGCGTGCATCCGGCAGGCCGATGACCGCCACATCCTTGATCTTGTCGCTGCGGCGCAGGAAATCCTCGATCTGCACGGGATACAGGTTTTCGCCGCCGGTGATGATGACGTCCTTCTTGCGGTCGACCAGGAAGATGAAGCCGTCGCCGTCCACCCGGGCCATATCGCCGGTATAGAGCCAGCCGTCCTTCAGGACTTCCGCCGTAGCCTCCGGATTTTTATAGTAGCAGCGCATGACGCCCGGGCCGTGCACAAGCAGCTCGCCCACTTCGTCGCCCTGCACGTCGTTCCCGGCCTCATCGACCACGCGGGCCTTCCAGAGATAGCCCGGCTTGCCGATGGCGCCGACCTTTTCGATGTTTTCCACGCCCAGATGCACGCAGCCCGGGCCGGTCGATTCGGACAGGCCATAGTTGGTATCATACTGATGGTGCGGGAACACGCTCTTCCAGCGGCGGATCAGGCTGGGCGGCACCGGCTGCGCGCCGATGTGCATCAGCCTCCACTGGTCAAGATAGTAGTCAGACAGGCGCACCTTGCCGGCGTCGATTGCGTCCAGCAGGTCCTGCGCCCAGGGTACCAGAAGCCAGACGATGGTGCATTTTTCCTCCGTGACCGCACGGAGGATCCATTCCGGCTTCACGCCGCGCAGGAGCACCGCCTTGCTCGCGGAGATGAGGCTGCCGAACCAGTGCATCTTCGCGCCGGTGTGATAGAGCGGCGGGATGCAGAGGAACACGTCGTTCCTGGTCTGCCCATGGTGGGCCTGCTCGGTCATGCAGGAACAGACGAGCGCCCTGTGGCAGTGCAGGATGGCCTTGGGGAAGCCGGTCGTGCCGGAGGAAAAGTAGATCGCGGCGTCATCGTCCTCACCGAGCGCCACGGGCGGCGCGCTGGAGGAGCAGTAACCCATCAGCTCCAGGCAGTTTTCCGCATACTCCGGCACATTCTTGCCGACAAAAAAGCGGATACGGACCTTCTGCATCCTCTGGACAATGGGCGTGACGCGGGAGACGAACTCCGGCCCGAACACAAGCGCCTCCACGTCCGCAAGATCGGCGCAGTACTCGATCTCATCGCTGGAATAGCGGAAATTCATCGGAACGGCGATGCAGCCCGCCTTGAGGATGCCGAAATAGATGGGCAGCCACTCCAGGCAGTTCATCAGCAGGATCGCTACCTTCGTCCCGCGGCGCAGGCCGCGGCTGAGCAGCAGATTCGCAAAACGGTTTGCACGGCGGTCAAAATCGCGCCAGGACAGCTCCCGGCGATATGGCGCGTCCGGCATGGCGTTTTCAATGAGACTGAAATCGCGCCAGGTGATGGCGTTGTCCCGCTCCTCGGACGGATTGATCTCGACCAGGGCCGTTTCGCTGCCGTACAGGCGGGCGTTTCGTTCCAGAAGATCCGTGATGACCATGGGCTGCTTCCTCTTTTCTGTCTTGATAAAAAGTGCGTCCTCCGCCGCAGCGCAGAGGACTGTGCCGGTTCCGGCTGTTTGGATATTACAAATAATTTAGCACCTAAAATCGCTAAAGTCAATAGACTCTCACGCATTTACCGTGGAATCTGTCGAATCCGGCGAAACATCTCCGTTTTTCTGTGCGGTCACAAACCCGTTGACGGTCATCACCGCAATCAGCGCGCCGCAGTCGTCCGTCACATCCACGCGGTAAAAGCATGTGTGACGGCCGTCCCGGATGGAGAACGCCTCAGCTGTGAGCTCCGTGCCTCTGGACGTGCGCAGGAACGTGATGTCATGCTGCATGGAGACGCTCACATATTCCGAGAATGCATTGGACGCGACGGCGAACGTAAAGTCCGCAAGCGTAAAGATCGCGCCGCCCTGCGGATTTCCAAGCGCGTTGCGGTGGATCGGCGTGACAGGCATGGCGCACACGGCGTGGCCGGGCTCGGCGGAGACGATCCGCACGCCTGCGGCGTCGGTCGCAAAGCGGTCGTTGGCGTATTTTTTCCGGATCTGTTCGAGCGTCATGCTGCTTGCCCCCGTTCTTGTGGATTTCCGTATCATTATAAAGCTCCGGGACGGTAAAAGCAACCCCTGGCAGTTTTTGCCTTACATGGGGTGTGTAGGTTCTACAATGATGTGTGACAGATAGCGAAAAAAAGAATAGCGAATAGAGAGTACCTGTGTTAGGGTTGAGTTGCTCAGAC
>CADCOJ010000166.1 GCA_902803075.1 Oscillospiraceae bacterium
ATCGACGGCAAAAAAGAGACCGAAATCTACGCCTACGGGGAGACCCCGGCGCACAAGAACCCGGCAAAGTCCGCAGGCCCGCACTTCTCCTACGTTTTCAAGGAATGGACGCCTGCGATCGTGCCGGTGACGGGGAACGCGACCTATACGGCGGTCTTTTACAAGGATCCCGTCCCGAAGCCGGTCATCCCGGAAACGCCCGTATTCCCGTTCATCGACGTGACGCCCGACTCCCCGTTCTATGATGACATCGTCTATGTCTGGGAGAACCGGCTCATGAACGGCATGAGCGATACGATCTTCGGCACGAACCTTCCGCTGACGAGAGGCATGATCGTGACGGTCCTCTGGCGCATGGAGGGCAGCCCCGCAGTGGACTTCTCCGGCGTCTTTACGGACGTTTCCGCCGGCGCATGGTATGCCGACGGCGTGGAGTGGGCGGCAGCCCACGGCATCGTCCTCGGCTACGGCAACAGAACCTACGGTCCGCAGGACAGCGTGACCCGCGAACAGCTCGCGGCGATCCTGTTCCGTTACGCGAAGTTCAAGGGCTATGATGTGAGCATCGGCGAGAACACGAACATCCTCAGCTATGACGACGCGCTCCGCATCTCAAGCTGGGCGTTCCCCGCAATGCAGTGGGCCTGCGGCACAAATGTTCTCAACAGCGGAAAGACCGCCGCCATCCGTCCGGCCGCGCCTGCGACAAGAGGCGAGATCGCCCATGCGATCCATTTCTTCCTCGAAAAGACCGCAAAATAAACAAATCGGAAAAACGCAGTCAGCCGCCCGGAGAAAGCTCCGGGCGGCTGTTTTTGCGGGTAATGAAACCGGGAACCGGCGTGCGGGGTCGCCCCGGTTCCGGGCGGGCGGACCTGCTCCCGGTCCGTCGGCGTTTTTCCCCCCCCTCAGCCGTCCCGGTCCGGCTCCTCCCTGAACATCCGGAACGCCGTGGGCAGGGCGATGTCGGCGGCGAAGCGCTCCGCGCCCACCCAGCTCAGCGCTCCGCCCGGCTCCCGGACGGTGACATAGAAGCAGCGCATTTTCCACGCCACATGCGTGAACAGGTGCGTTTTTTCCACGGATTTTTCCAGCTCCTGCGGCTGGAGCCCCCATTCGTCCAGAAGCGCCAGCGCCTGCTGCGCCGAGCGCAGGCCCGGTACGTTCGGCAGCTCCCAGAGCCCGGCCAGAAGGCCGGTTTCCGCGCGTCTGCGCACGGCAAAGCGGTCCCCGCAGCGCAGGAAAAACACGGTCAGCTCCTCCTCCCGCCGGGCCTTTTTCGCCTCCTTGACGGGGAACTGCCGCCATGTGCCCTGCGCCCCGGCGGAGCAGATCTGCCGCAGCGGACACTCGGCGCACAGCGGCTCGCCGTTCGGCACGCAGACCGTCGCGCCCAGCTCCATGAGCGCCTGCGTCATCTCGCCGCAGCGCCCCGCCGGATAGACGGCCGCAAGCGCCTTCGCCCAGTCCCGGCGGACGGATTGCTTCGTCACGGGGGCGCTGTTTGCCGTCACGCGCGAGACGACGCGCAGCACGTTCCCGTCCACGGCGGGCACAGGCTGCTCAAAGCAGATGGAAGCGATGGCCCCGGCGGTGTAGTCCCCGATGCCGGGCAGCGCGCGGATGGCGTCGTATTCCCGTGGAAAGACGCCGCCATGCGCCTGCAGGATCACATTGGCGGCTTTTTTGAGGTTCCGGACGCGGGAATAATAGCCCAGCCCCTCCCAGAGCTTGTTCAGGCGGTCGTCCGGGCAGGAGGCCAGCGCCCGGACCGTCGGAAGCTCCTGCAAAAACCGCAGGTAATATCCGCGCACGGCCTCCACACGCGTCTGCTGCAGCATGATCTCTGACAGCCAGACATGATAAGGCTCGCGGTCCCTGCGCCAGGGCAGGTCGCGGCGGTGCGCGGGATACCATGCCAGAAGCAGCTCCGGCAGTCTTGCGGGCAGCGCATCCATGGATACACCCTCTTTCTTTTTTGCTATTGTATTGGATTTGTCACAGCTTGTCAAATGCCCTCCGGTATGCTATCATGTTGGCAGCATCATCCAGGAGGCATCGGCATGTCTTTATCTGAAAAACGCCTGTTCCTGCTCGACATGGACGGGACGATCTATCTCAGTGAAACGCTCTTTGACGGGACGAAGGACTTCCTGTCCCATGTCCGGTCCATCGGCGGGAAATATCTCTTTCTGACCAACAATTCCTCCCGGGGCACCGACGCCTACATCGCAAAAATGGCGCGGCTCGGCATCGAGGCGTTCCCGGACGACTTCCTCACCAGCGCAGACGCGACGATCCGCTATCTGCACTCCGCCTATGGCCCCGAAACGGTCTACTATGTATGCGGCACAGAGTCGCTCAAGCGCCAGCTGCGCGGCGCGGGACTGCGCGTTGCGGACAGGCTGGAGGACACGATCTCGGTGGTGCTGCTGGGCTATGACACGGAGCTGACCTACGAAAAGCTCGAAACCTGCTGCATCCTGCTCGGCCGGGGGCTGGACTATGTCGCCACGCACCCGGATCTTGTCTGCCCCACATGGTACGGCAGCGCGCCGGACTGCGGCAGCGTCATCGAGATGCTGCATACGGCCACCGGCCGCCGGCCGAAGATCATCGGCAAGCCGCAGCCTGAAATGGCGCTCACGGCCATGGAAAAATACGGCTTCTCCCCCGCGCAGACCTGCCTCATCGGCGACCGGCTCTACACCGACATTGCCTGCGGCGTGAACGCGGGGATCGACACCATTTTTGTTCTCTCCGGCGAGGGCGTCATGGCGGACATCGAAAAATACGGCGTCCATCCCACTTATATCATGCAGAATATCCGCGAGGTACTCAATACATTGACAGGGGGAACACCCGCATGAAGCTCAACAACAAACGCACCATTCTCGTCGGTCTTGCATTCCTCTCGATCTGCGCGTTCTGGCAAATGTATGACAACGTCATCCCGCTGATCCTGACCAAGACCTTCTCGATGAACGAAACGTTCTCCGGCGCGATCATGGCTGCGGACAATATCCTGGCGCTGTTCCTGCTGCCGTTCTTCGGCACGCTGTCCGACCGGACAAGCACAAAGATCGGCAAGCGCATGCCCTTTATCCTCTTCGGCACCGGCTGCGCCATCATCCTGCTGAACCTGCTGCCGATGCTGGACAACAGCTATGCCGCCCAGCCCTCCCCGTTCAAGACGGCTTCCTTCGTCATTGTCCTGGGGCTGCTGCTGGTCTCCATGGGCGTCTACCGCTCCCCGGCCGTGGCGCTCATGCCCGACGTCACGCCCAAGCCCCTGCGCTCCCGCGCCAACGCCATCATCAACCTCATGGGCGCCGTGGGCGGGATCCTGTATCTGGCCGTGGCGGCCGTGCTCTATCCCAACTCGCGCATCCAGGGTCTGACCCACGTCAACTATCAGCCGCTGTTCCTGGTCGTGTCGGCCATCATGTTCGTCTCCGTGGGCATTCTGTTCCTCACGATCCGCGAGCCAAAGCTCACCGAGCAGAACCGCGCCCTGGAGCGCGAGCATCCGGAATGGAACCTGGCCACCAGCGACGAAAGCGGCAACGAAGTGCTGCCCCGTGCTGTCCGGCGCAGCCTCGGCTTCCTGCTGGCCTCCATCGCCCTGTGGTTCGTCGGCTACAACGGCATCACCACCTGGTTCACCACATATGTGGATCAGGTCATGGGCCAGGGTCTGGGCGGCGCATCCAAATGCCTGCTCATTGCAACGGGCGGCGCGATCCTCTCCTATATCCCCATCGGCGCGATGGCCGCGAAGGTCGGCCGCCGCCGCACCATCCAGTGCGGCATCATCCTGCTGACGGTCTGCTTTGCGCTGGGCTATGTGCTCACCACCCGCTTCCACTCCATCAACATCATCATGTTCATCGTCTTTGCCCTCGTCGGCCTGGCCTGGGCGGCCATCAACGTCAACTCCCTGCCCATGGTCGTGGAGATGTGCAAGGGCTCGGACATCGGCAAGTTCACCGGCTACTACTACACCGCCTCCATGGCCGCGCAGGTCGTCACGCCGATCCTGGCCGGCACGCTCATGCGCAATATCGACTACCGGATCCTGTTCCCCTATGCGTCCTTGTTCGTGGCGCTGTCGTTCGTGACCATGCTCTTTGTCCGCCACGGCGATGCAAAGGCCGCTGCAAAGAAGGGCCTTGAAGCATTCGAGGACATGGACGACTGAGAAAGAAGGCATTGCATCTATGGTCCGTTTCATCATCATCCTGGCCGCAGTCCTGCTTGCGCTGGAGCTTCTTCTGGCGCTGGCGCTGCGCTGCCGCCGGTCCAACGCCAACTGGGCCGCGCTGCGCGGCTGGCGCTATGCCCACCGCGGCTTCCACGACAAGCCGCAGATCCCTGAAAACTCCCTGCCCGCCTTCCGGCGCGCCATTGCGCACGGCTTCGGCGCTGAGCTGGACGTCCACCTGCTCCGGGACGGCACGCTGGCCGTGTTCCACGACTCCGAGCTCAGGCGCTGCACCGGCGCGGAGGGCATCCTGGAGGATCTGACGCTGGAGCAGATGAAGGCGCTGCGCCTGGAGGGCACGGACGAACAGATCCCCCTGTTCGACGAGGTGCTCGCCCTGTTCGAGGGCAAGGCGCCGCTCATCATCGAGCTCAAGGCCTACGGGAACAACCAGCGCGCGCTGGCTGAGGCTGTGGTCAAGCGGCTGGACAGCTACAAGGGTG
>CADCOJ010000167.1 GCA_902803075.1 Oscillospiraceae bacterium
GGCTCGGGGTTGCCGAGGATCATGGAGAATTTCCTTCCGGCCTCAGAGGCGGCCTTCAGGCGCGTGAAGAGCGTGGCGATGAGCACCGGGTGCGGGTTCATCATGACCTTGACCTGGAACTCCGGATGCCACCAGGGCTCCCGCTTTTCCAGATCCTGGCCGCTGATGTTCCGCACGCGCTCGCAGACGGCGCGGTCCCGGAAGGGAATGAAGTCGGCGGGGTTGAAGCTGAGCTTCGTGTTGGGTTCGAGCTTGAAGCCCTCACGGGTCGCGGGGGATACATGGAAGTCGTTCATAGTAGTTCTCCTTTACACAGTATCGTTTTCACTTGCATCAGATGATCGACCAGGACCAGGTCCGCGCGCTTGCCCACGGCGATCTCGCCGCGGTCCCGGAAGCCCACCGCGCGCGCGGGGTTATACGACGCATAGCGGAACACGTCCACGATGGACGCGCCCGTGTGCCGCATCATGTTGCGGCAGGCGACCTCCAGCGTCAGGTTGGAGCCTGCGATCTCGCCCGACCAGTCAAAGTTGATGTCCGTCACGCCTGCGAACTCCTCCGGCACGGGGCCGTCCGCCGCGTAGGCGTCGGAGATCAGGATGATGCGGTCCTCGCCCTTGATGCGCCGGACGAGCCGGAGCATATAGGGATCCACATGGATGCCGCGCCCGTCGCAGATCAGCTCGGCATAGATGTCCGGATTGTTGTTGACGGCTTCATCCACGCACACGCCCCGCGTCTCGGAATAGCGGAAGCGGTCGCCGGTGGCGTTGGTGTGGTGCGTGCCGATGCACAGGCCGTATGGCATGAGCGCCTCGATGCTCTGGGGGCTGGCCTCGCTGTGGGCCACGGCAAAGCGGGCGTCCGGATTCTTCCGCTTCGCGTCCAGGACGAACTGCAGGATGTTCTCCCGCTCCGGCGCGACGCACCAGACCTTTGCAAGGTCTCCCGCGGCGTCCAGGATGGGCTGATAGTCCTCCCGGCGGATGGGGCCCTTCCAGGGGTTATGCTCCTTGTCGCAGCCGAACTTCGGGTTGAGGTACGGGCCTTCCATATAAAGCCCGGCGATGTTCCGGCCCTCCGGCGCGCGCATGGCGGCTTTGACCGTCTCAATGGCGCCGACATAGCCCTGCGTGTCCATGCTGAAATAGAGCGCAGGCAGGACGGTGGTGGTGCCGTGGCGCAGATAGTGCTGCGCGGCGCGGAGCGGATCGTCCGGGAAAAACACGCCGTCGCCCGCGTGGGTGTGGATATCGACGAAGCCCGGCCCCAGGAACAGGCCGCCCGCGTCCAGGATGCGGCAGCCCTCCGGGATCCTTGCGGTGCGCAGCTCGCCGTAGCCGGCGATCCTCCCGTCCTCGACAAAGAGCACGGCGTCCGGGATCCGGTGGTCGCGCATCACGAGCTCCGCGTGGATGATTGCAAGCATGGTATGCCTCCTTTTCTGCATCAGAGCGCGGCAAGCAGCTTCTGTCCCTCTTCGATGAGCTGCTCGGCAACGCCCTGGCGGAAGGGCGAGCTCCTGGCCTCATAGCCGCCCTCGATGTAGGCCTCCTCCATGGGGAAATAGCCCTCGGCGCCGTTTGTGAGGCAGCAGGGCAGCACCAGCGTCCAGCCCGGCGTCTGCTTCAGCGCGCGGCCGATGCCCGTGAACGGCTCGCCCGGGATGCCCACAAAGGCCACCGGCCCGATGGACACGGCGCTCATGCGCATCTCGAACCACTCCGGGCCGTGCTCCAGGCGGACCATGCGCTCGGCCTCGGCCACCACCGTGGTCAGCGCCATGCCCTTGAAGGGGATCTCGCTGTCGCGGCCCTCGTTGTGCAGGCGGTCATAGAGCCGCGCCTGCTCCATCTGGCCGGGCTCGGGCATATTGGACGGGACGCGGATCACGCGCTGCAGGAAGTGCAGGCTGTCCACATCCAGATAGTTGACCTTGTCATAGACCTGCATCACAGCGCCCGCCACCACGCGGCCCACATGTCTTGCATGGCCGTAGCCGCGGGAGACGTCGTCAAAGTCCATGAACATGTCGTTCAGGTCGCCGTCCTTCGCGTTGACGTTCACATGGTTCACATCGCCCTGCGCGCCGTTGAAGAAGATGCAGCGCGTGCCGTCGATGGCCTTCTCCAGGCTCCGGCGCAGGAAGCCCGGCCAGTCCGCGGAGATCCTGCAGCCGCCGATGGTGTCGGGGTGGTTGCCGAAGTTGACCAGCACCAGCGTTTCGGCGCCCGGGCGCTCGAAGCGCAGCACGTTCACCCGCTCGTCGACTTCACCGATGGGCGCTTCGATGTCGGGATTGCCGACGCCGGGATTCGTGCGGATGGAGCCGTCCTTCATGCGGTAGCGGCGCATAAAGGCCACATGCGGCGCCTGGCCGACGGCCCAGCCCATCCTGGCCGGGCGCAGATCCTCCAGCGCATAGCGGGCGCAGTCCGCCATGCGGCGGCGCACGAAACAGAAATATTCCTGATCGATCGGCTTGTCCGACGCGGCGCGGAGCTCCGGCCCGGTGTGTGTGTGCGTGGCGGAGAGGAAGATCGCGTCCTCCGGCAGGCCCGTGGCCTCCATGATGGCGGCGCGGAAGCTGTCGGCCTCCGGATTGTGGATGCCGCACACGTCCATCGACATCAAAACCGCCCGCCGGCCGCCGGCCTCCAGCGCGAGCGCGCGGAGCTCCAGATCGTCCAGCACGCCCTCGGAGATCCGCTCGACAAAGTAGCCCCGGATCTCGATGCCCGTCATGGGCGTCACATTCACGCTGGCAAAGCCGGCCTTCAGATCATTCATGCGTATTCAGATCCTTTCTTGTAAGCTGTGGCTTTATTTTCGGGAACGGAAGAATATCGCCCCATCCCGCTCCGCAGCGCGGAAGGACGCGGCACGCTCCCGCAGTTTCAATATAAAATCAATCCGAAAACTTGTCAATATCTTTCAGCGCCGTTCCCGCGATTCGGAAACATGCACAACTTCTGCGCGTCTGTTTTGCAAATTATATTCAAATCTGAAAGGAATTCTTTTTTTATTTTTTGTTTTCGGCAGGAAAAAGCGGAATAATCCGTTTATTATTTTCGCTTTTGAAAAAAATATTGCGTCGATGCGGAAGCTGTGCTATACTCGCCTCAGAAAGGGGGCGGCGCACATGACTGCCGACTACCGCGCGCAGCGGCGCGGGCTGATCCTGAATATGATCTGCCGTTTCGGCCCCGTGAGCCGCACGCGGCTCACCGCCCTCACCGGCTACCGCGCCGCAAGCGTCGGAGAGATCACAAAGGAGCTGCTGACCGAGCGGCTGATCGTTGAGCGCGGATCAAGCTCCGTCGGCCACGGGCGCAGGCGCGAACTGCTGGACATCAACAAGGCGCATCTGTGCGCCCTGGGCATCGGCTTTTCCGCCGGCTGCGCCAGCCTCATCGCCGCGCAGATCGACGGCGTCATCCTCCGGCGGGTGGAGCTGCCCATCGCGCCGGGCGCGTCCCGCGCGGAGCTGGCCGGCGCGATCCTGCGCGAGGCCGTAAAGCTCCTGGAGGCGCTGGAGGGGCGGGAGGTCATCGGCATCGGCCTGTGCAACCCGCTGTTCGACCCCACGGCCTACCGCGGCAACTCCATCCTCACGTCCTATCTGCACTTCAACGACTGGATCGACCTGCAGCTGCGCCCGCAGCTTGAGGCGCAGACGCAGCTGCCCGTCAGCATTTTTTCCGCCGTCACGCTCCCCGCCCTGGCTGAGCGCCGCTTCGGCGCGGCCCGCGGCGTGGACAACTTCCTCTGCATTGAGCTCTCCAACGGCCTGGGCAGCTCCATCTGCTGCAGCGGCCACGTTGTGGCGGGGGCGGGCGGCGTGGCCGGGGAGCTTGGCCACACGGTGGTGGACGCCTCCGACCGCGGCGCGCCCCTGTGCTACTGCGGCAAGGCCGGGTGCGTCGAGCGCACGAGCGCCTTCCCCGCCCTGGCCGCCGACATCCTCGCCGCGCTCGACAGCGGCGTCTCCTCCTCGCTCAGCGCGTTCTATGACCGCGCGCAGCCCCTGCGCGTGCAGGATATCCGCCGCGCGCTGGCCGAGGGCGACCAGATGTGCACCTATTATGTCCGGCGGGCCGCCGGGCGGCTCGGCATCGCCATCGCAAATGCCGTGAACCTTCTCAACCCGGAGCTTGTCGTCCTTTTCGGCTTCATGACCGGGCTGGGGGACGTGTTCCTGCGCCAGCTTGAAACGTCCATCCGGGAAAATGTGCTGGCGCTCAGCGGCGGCTTCCGCCTGCGCGTGTCGGACACGCTGGAGCGCGACCTGCCCCTGGGCGCAGTCGCGGAGCTGTTCTCCGCCTACCTGCGCGTGGCGGATTACAGCTGGGTCTACGACCTCCCGGACAGCGGGGCGGACGGGGAATCCAAAGAACCGGAATCTGATCAGATGGAGGGATCTGAATGAAAACATACACCATGCAGCGCTGCGCCGGCCGGCCCGACTGGGACAATATCCCGGCGCTTGCGATCGACACGCTCCTGTGGACGGACGTCTGCGACGTGCGCGCCTGGGCCCAGGTCGCCTACGGCGACGACGCGCTCCACATCCGTCTGCGCGCGCAGGAGACGGACATCCGCTGCTGCGAGCAGGGCCCGCTGGGCATGCCGTGTCTGGACAGCTGTCTGGAATTTTTCTTTTCCCCGGCGGAAGGCGACCTGCGCTACTTCAACATCGAGTTCAACCCCGGCGGATGCGTCTACTGCGGCTTCGGCGCAGGGCGCGGGCAGTCGGTGCGGCTGATGTCGGACGGGGTGCTGGCGCAGTTCTGCCCGGAGACGGAGCGGACAGAGGACGGCTGGGCCGTCGCCTACCGCGTGCCTTACAGCTTCATCCGCCTGTTTTTCCCGGATTTCCGCGCCGAGTCCGGACGCGCCATCCGCGCCAACTGCTACAAATGCGGCGACAAAACCGTGCATCCGCACTACCTCTCCTGGAACCCCGTCGCCTCACAGACGCCGGAGTTCCACCGACCGCAGGACTTCGGCGCCATGGTCTTCGCATGAGCATATCCGGCAGGCGGCTGCGAAAGCAGCCGCCTGTTCTGTTTCTCCTTCTTGTCATGCGGCGTGATCCATGTTATAATAAGAAAATCATAAGGTGGCGGATTGTTTCTCCGCACGGACACATGCACAGAAGGAACGGAGGCGGCACGCTTGAACAAACATATTTCCCGGCTGCTCTATCCCGGCACGATCTGGTATCTGCTCGTGATGCTGGGCTTTGCGGCAGCGGCCGCGGCGCTGCGGCAGTATTATCTTGCCGGCGGCGCGCTTGCCGTGACGCTCATCATGTTCCTCGTCAGCCGCAGCCGCTTTGCCTCCCGCAAGCGGCAGCTGATGGACTATGTCCAGTCCGCCACCGACGCGGTGGGCATCTCCGTGCAGGCGGGCTCCGCCTTTCCGATGGCCGTCATCCATCTGCCGGAAAATGAGATCATCTGGGGCAACCCCGCCTTCTATCAGATCACCGGGCTCAACGACGGCGTGCGCTACCAGACGCTCGACTCCGTCATCCCGGGCTTTTCCACCGACTGGCTGCGGGAAGGCCGCTCGGAGCTGCCGGGCGACCGGCTGATCGGCAGCCGCCGCTTCCGCATCTACGGCAACTATGTCAAGTCCGAGGACAGCGAGACCTCCGTCCTCCTTGCCACCATCTATTTTGCCGACATGACCGAGATGTTCAACATCCGCGACGAATTCCTGCGCACGCGGCCCATCATCTCCCTCCTGCTCGTGGACAACTACGACGAGCTGACCGGCAATCTCTCCGACTCCGTTGTCTCCACGCTGGACGCGCAGATCAACGAGACCGTCACCGAATGGATCGCGGATCTGCACGCGCTGTGCCGCAAGATCGAGCGCAACCGCTACCTCATCATCTTTGAAAGCCGGGACCTGGCCCGCCTGCAGGAGGGCAAGTTCTCCATCCTTGAATCCATCCGCCGCGTCACCACCCCCGCGGGTCTGGCCGCGACGGTCTCCCTGGGCATCGGAAAGGACGGCGGCAGCTTTGAGGAAAACTACCGCTTTGCCTCCCTTGCCATTGAGATGTCCCTCTCCCGCGGCGGCGACCAGGCCGTGGTCAAGGACCGCTACAACTTCACCTTCTTCGGCGGCCGCACCAAGGAGACCGAGCGCCACACGCGCGTGAAATCCCGCGTGATGGCCGGCTCGCTCTCCGAGCTCATCAGCCAGTCCGGCACCGTCTACATCATGGGCCACCGCATGGCCGATCTGGACGCCCTCGGCTCGGCCGTGGGTCTGGTGTGCCTGTGCCGCAAGCGCGAGCGCCCCGCCCGCATCGTCATCGACACGAAGGCCAACGCCTGCGGCAATCTGCTGGCCGAGCTGCAGGCGCAGCCGGAGTTCGCCGGCGTCTTTCTCTCCGGGCAGGATGCGCTGGTAGAGGCAGATTCCCACAGCCTGCTCATCGTGGTGGACACGAACCGGCCGGACCAGGTGGAATACAAGCCGCTGCTGGAATCCATGGGACGCGTGGCCGTCATTGACCACCACCGCCGCGCGGCGGACTACATCGAGCAGGTGGTGCTGAACCTTCATGAGCCCTCCGCCTCCTCGGCCTCCGAGCTTGTGACGGAGCTGCTGCAGTACGCCGTCAGCCAGAAGGATCTGCGGCCCATCGAGGCGCAGGCGCTGCTGGCCGGCATCGTGCTGGACACGAAAAATTTCTCCGTGCGCACCGGCGCGCGTACCTTTGAATCGGCGGCCTATCTCCGCAAGGCGGGCGCCGACCCGGTGGACGTCAAAAAGCTCTTCCAGAACGATCTGGACGACACGCTCACGCGCTACCAGGTCGTGCAGGCTGCCCGGCTCTACCGCGGCGAGATCGCCATCGCCTGCATGGAGGAGGCCATCAGCCGCACCGTCGCCGCGCAGGCGGCGGACGAGCTGCTGAACATCTCCGGCATCACGGCTTCGTTCGTGCTCTACCCCACCGCCGAGCAGGTCGTCATCAGCGCCCGGTCCATCGGCTCCTGCAATGTGCAGGCTGTGCTCGAGCCGCTCGGCGGCGGCGGCAACGGCGCCACCGCCGGCGCGCAGATCCGCGGCAAGGCGCTGCGCGAGGTGCTTGAGGCGCTCGTCGCCTCCATCGACCAGTTTTATCAGCCAACAACCGTTCAGGACGGAAAGGAGTCATTGACATGAAAGTGATCTTAACGCAGGACGTCCGCGGCAAGGGCAAACGCGGACAGATGATCGAGGTCTCCGACGGCTATGCCCGCAACTTCCTGCTGCCGCGCAAGCTGGCGCAGGAGGCCACTGCCGACAACATCAACACCATGCGCATGAACGACAAGGCCGCGCAGGAGCGCGAGGCCAAGGAGCGCGCCGAAGCGCTGGAGATCAGCCGCAGGCTCAAGGAGCTGACCGTCACCGTGACCGCCAAGGGCGGCGGCGCAGGACGTCTGTTCGGCTCGGTCACGAACACCGAGATCGCCGAGGCGCTGGAGCAGCAGACCGGCATCCGGCTGGACAAGCGGCGCATCGTCATCGACGAGCCCATCAAGTCCGTCGGCGCCTACACCGTCCGGTGCAGGCTCGGCTATGAGATCACCGGCGACCTGAAGCTCACCGTTCAGGAGGCTTAACGCCCGCCATGCGGCCGGGCCGCGCGAAAGGTTGTGTCTTGCTTGGATGAATTACTGAACCGTCAGGTGCCGCAGGCGCTTGAAGCGGAGCAGTCGGTGCTCGGGTCGATGCTCATCGACGAGCACTGCGTGCCGGACGTCATCGGCATGCTCCAGCCGGACGATTTCTATCTCCGCCAGAACCGCGAGATCTATGAGACGATCTACACGATGTTCAATTTCTCGGAGCGGATCGATCCGGTCACTGTCCTCAATAAAATGAAGGAGCTCGGCTATTACGACGAGGCGCACAGCTACGACTATATCGCCCAGCTGCTCAAGATCACGCCGACCTCCGCCAACGCGCTGCAGTACTGCGCCATCGTCCATGACAAGGCGCTGCTGCGCGGGCTGTCCAACGCCGCCTCCGAGATCAACGACATGGTCTATGAGGGCGTCGGCACCGCGCAGGAGATGCTCGAAGCCGCGGAGAAGAAGATCTTCAGCCTCCGCAAGGGCAACACCGGCGAGCGCCTGCAGCACATCGGCAAGGTGCTCATCAACGTCTACGACCGGCTCTATGAGCTGGAGCAGTCCGGCAGCGATATTCCGGGCCTTTCCACCGGCCTGCGCGATCTGGACCGGAAGATCAACGGCCTCAACAAGTCCGACCTGATCCTCATTGCCGCCCGTCCCGGCATGGGCAAGACGGCCATGGCGCTCAACATTGCGCTGAACGTGGCCAAAAAATACGACAGGACCGTGGCGTTTTTCTCGCTGGAAATGTCGCGCGAGCAGTTGGCGATGCGTCTGCTGTCCAACGAGAGTTTTGTGGAGAACCAGAAGCTCACCACCGGCAAGCTCGACGACGAGGACTGGAGCAAGCTCTCCGTCGCCTCGTCCGCCCTCAGCCAGACCGACATCCGCGTTGACGACAACCCGGCCATCACCGTTGCGGAGATGAACGCCGCCTGCCGCCGCGTGGAAAATCTCGGCCTGGTGCTCATCGACTATCTCCAGCTCATGACCGCAGCCGCCCCCGGCAAAACGAGCGAGAACCGCGTCACCGTCGTCAGCGAGATCTCCCGTTCTCTCAAAATCATGGCCAAGGAGCTGAACATCCCGGTCATCTGCCTGAGCCAGCTCTCGCGTGCCAATGAATCGCGCACGGACAAGCGCCCGATGCTCTCGGACCTGCGCGAATCCGGCGCCATCGAGCAGGACGCCGACTCCGTCCTGTTCCTCTACCGCGACGAATACTACAACCCCAACACCGAGGACCGCAACATTGCCGAGTGCATCGTCGCCAAGAACCGTCACGGCGAAACGGGCACCATCAAGCTCCAGTGGCGGCCGCAGTTCTTCACCTTCTCGGACCTGGAGTGGAAGCATGACGGATGAGGTGCTCGCATGGATGCGGCAGAACGATCTGGCCGCCCCGGGCACGCGGGTGGTGTGCGCCGTCTCGGGCGGCGCAGACTCCATGTGCATGCTGCATGTGCTCCTGCAGCTGGCGCCCGTGCTCGGCATCCGCGTCGAAGCCGCCCACTTCAACCATCGCCTGCGCGGCGCGGAATCGGACGCGGACCAGTCCTTTGTCCGGGCGCAGTGCCGCGCGCTGGGCGTCGCGCTGCATGAGGGCTCCGGCGACGTGCGCGCGCTCGCCGCTCAGACGGGCAGCTCGCTGGAGGAAGCCGCACGGACGCTCCGCTATCGCTTCCTGGCGCAGTTTTCCCCCTGCGTCGCCACCGCCCACACCATGGACGACAATCTTGAGACCGTCCTTCTGAATCTCACCCGCGGCACCGGCCTGCGCGGCCTGTGCGGCATCCCGGTGCGGCGCGGGATCTTCATCCGGCCGATGCTGGCCGTGACGCGCGCACAGGTCGAGGAGTATCTCGCGGCGCGCGCGCTCCCCTTCCGCACCGACAGCTCCAACCTCACCCCCGACATGCGCCGCAACCGCATCCGGCAGAGCGTTCTGCCGCTGCTGCGGGCGGAAAATCCCGCGCTGGCGCAGACCGTTTTCCGCATGACGCAGGTGCTCGCCCGGGAGGACGCGTATCTCACCGCCCAGGCCGACGGCGCGCTGCAGGCCGCAGCCGTGCCGGGAGGCGTCTCGTGCGGCGCGCTGCGCGCGCTGCCGGAGCCGGTGCGCAAGCGCGCCGTGGCGCAGCTGCTGCGCCGGGCCCCCGTCCGGAAGCTCTCCGCCCGCCACATCACCCAGGTCGACGCGCTGCTGATCTCGGACGATCCCTCCGCGCAGGTCAGCCTGCCCGACGGGCTGTGCGCCCGGCGGGACTATGACCGGCTCTGCATCGGACCGGAGGAGCCGGCGCCGTCGTTCACCCCTGTGCGGGTCCTTCCGGACGGCGCCACGCCGGTCCCGGAGCTGGGACTTCGCATCGTCTGCCGCAGAGCGGAAGCGGGCGCTCTGCCGCAGAACACCGTCTCCACCTTTGTAATCCGCTGTGATCCCATGGACAAAAGCGGGCCCATTGAACTGCGCCCGCGCCGTCCGGGCGATGCGATGCGCCTGCCCGGCGGGACAAAGAGCCTCAGGCGGCTCCTGATGGACCGGAAGATCCCCCGCGCGGCGCGCGGGCTCGTCCCGGTCCTGGCCGACAGCCGCGGTATCCTCGGCGTCGGCGGCATTGGTGTCAATCTCGACCGGGCGGCGCGAAGCGGCGAGCGCGCGGTCGTGATCCAGATCGAGCAAATGAAACAGAAAGAGGATTCGCAGGTATGATTAACAAGCAAGACATGATGCAGGACATCGAACGCATTCTCGTTTCAGAAGATCAGATCCACCGGCGCATCCGCGAGGTCGGCGCGCAGATCGCTGCGGACTACCGAGGGCGGACGCCCATCCTGGTCGGCGTTCTGAAGGGCGTGGTCCCCTTCTTTGCCGAGATGGCCGCGGCCATCGACATCCCCCTGCAGGAGGACTTTATGTGCATCACCTCCTTTGAGGGCGGCACGGCCTCCACCGGCAAGCTCACCTTCCGCAAGGACATCGACCACGACATCGAAGGCCGCGACGTCATCATCCTTGAGGACATCATCGACTCCGGCAGTACGCTCAAAATGATCGTGGAGCTCTTCCGCGCGCGCCGTCCGGCCTCCATCCGGATCTGCACGCTGCTGGACAAGCCCTCCGGCCGCAAGGTCGAGCTGACGCCGGACTACACCTGCTTCACCATCCCCGATGCGTTCGTGGTCGGCTGCGGCCTGGACTACGACGACTACTACCGCAATCTCCCGTTCGTGGGCGTGCTGAAGCCGTCGGTCTATCAGGACCGCTGAGTCCGAAGCAAAGGAGCGCATCCCGTGAATCAGCAGCCAAAAAATCTCAGCGGCCTTCTGCTGATCGCCGTCCTGATCTTCGCCCTGGTGGCGGTCTCTTCGTCGGTGCTGTCCGGCGGGGGCAGCCGCGTGTCTTACTCCGAGGTGCTGGATCTGTTTGCGGAAGAGAAGGTCGAATCCTTCGTCCTGCAGGGCGACGTGCTCACCCTCCGGGTGCGCGACGGCGACAAGACCGTCTCCGTCGTCGCCCGCATCGGGGACAAGGACGCATTCCACCGCGATCTCGACACGTACATCGAGGCGCAGCGCGCCTCCGGCGTGCTCCAGACCTATGACTACCGTCCCGCCTCTTCCTCCGCATGGGCGAACGTGCTGCCCTATTTCCTGGCCGGGGCTGCGCTGCTGGTGCTGTGGTTCCTGATGATGAACCGCGCAAACGGCCCGTCGTCCATGGCGATGTTCACGCGCGCCAACGCGCGCTTCGGCACGCCCGCCGGCGGCACGGTCACCTTCCGCGATGTGGCCGGCGCCGACGAAGAAAAGGAAGAGCTGCAGGAGATCGTCGATTTTCTGCGCGACCCGGCGCGCTTCGTGCGCCTGGGCGCAAAGATCCCGAAGGGCGTCCTGCTGGTCGGCCCGCCGGGCACGGGCAAGACGCTGCTCGCCCGCGCCGTGGCCGGGGAGGCGGGCGTATCGTTCCTTTCGATCTCCGGCTCCGACTTCGTGTAGCTCTATGTCGGCGTGGGCGCGAGCCGCGTGCGCGACCTGTTTGAGCAGGCCAAGAAGGTCTCCCCCGCCATCGTCTTCATCGATGAGATCGACGCGGTCGGCCGCCGCCGCGGCGCAGGTCTCGGCGGCGGACACGATGAGCGCGAGCAGACGCTCAACCAGCTGCTGGTCGAGATGGACGGCTTCGGTGTCAACGAGGGCGTCATCGTCCTGGCCGCCACCAACCGCAAGGACATCCTTGACCCGGCGCTGCTGCGCCCGGGCCGCTTTGACCGGCAGATCTATGTCGGCCTGCCCGACTGGCGCGGCCGCGAGCAGATCCTGCGTGTCCACTCCCGCAAAAAGCCTTTGGGCGACGACGTGGATCTCTCCGCCGCCGCAAAGGCCACCGCCGGCTTCTCCGGCGCGGATCTGGCGAACCTGATGAATGAGGCCGCGCTGCTTGCGGCCCGGTCCGACCGCCCCGTCATCAGCGGGGACGACCTGGAAAAGGCCATGATCAAGGTCATCGCCGGGCCGGAAAAGCACAGCCACGTCGTAAACGACGCCGAGCGCAAGCTCACCGCCTTCCATGAGGCCGGCCACGCCGTGTGCATGTATCATCTGCCGACGCAGGACCCGGTGCACCTCATCTCCATCATCCCCCGCGCGGCCGCAGGCGGCATGACCGTGAGCCTGCCGCAGGACGACCGGAGCTACGACTCGCGCAACGGCATGTTCGAGCAGATCGTCGCGCTGCTGGGCGGCCGCGTGGCCGAGGCGCTGAAGCTGGCGGACATCTCCACCGGCGCTTCCAACGATCTGCAGCGCGCGACAGCCGTGGCCCATGACATGGTCTGCAAGTACGGCATGAGCGAATCCATCGGCCCCGTCAGCTACGCCTCCGATCAGGAGGTCTTTATCGGCAGGGACTATGAAAAGACCAAGCCCTACTCCGAGCAGACCGCCGGCGAGATCGACGGACAGGTCCAGGCTCTGCTGCGCGCGGCCTATGCGCGCTGCGAGCAGCTCCTCACCGCCCATGCGGACCAGCTGGAGGCTGTGGCCGCGTATCTGCTCGAAAATGAAAACATGAACGCCGAGACGTTCCAGTCCGTCATGCAGGGCCTGCCGGAGCCGGCGGAGCCCCGGGGCTGACGGCGCCGGCGCATCCGCTTGCAGCTCTCGCGGGGCAGGGTCACCCTGCCCCGCTTTTTTGTCCGGACACGATTTGAGGGGAGATCATTCATGTACTACCGCAGTCTCAGCGCATATCTGCGCCAGCGTTTCGGAGGCAAGGTCTATAAGCTTGCGCTCTCCGCAGGCTGCACCTGCCCCAACCGGGACGGCCTGCTGGATACGCGCGGGTGCACCTTCTGCCTCGGCAGCGGTGAATTTGCCGCCTCCGCCGTGCTGCCTGTGGCGGAGCAGCTGGAGCAGGCGCGCAGGCTCGTGGCCTTCAAGGCGAAAAACGCAAGGTATATCGCCTATTTCCAGGATCACACCAACACCTACGCCCCGGCCGGGACGCTGCGGCCGCTCTTTCTGGCGGCCATCCAGGCCCCGGACGTAGCTGCGCTCTCCATCGCCACGCGGCCGGACTGCCTGCCGGAGGAGATCCTGGCGCTGATCGCGGAGCTTGCGCAGATCAAGCCCGTCTGGATCGAGCTCGGCCTGCAGACCATCCATGCCCGCACGGCGGAAGCCATCCGGCGCGGGTATCCCCTCTCCGTCTTTGAGGATGCCGTCGCCCGCCTCCGGCAGGCGGGCGCGGAGGTCATTGTGCACCAGATCCTCGGCCTGCCGGGCGAAACGGAGGCGGACATGGCCGCCACCGCGCGCTACATCGGCCGGTGCGGCGCGCAGGGCGTCAAGCTGCACCTGCTGCATGTGCTGCGCGGCACCGATCTTGCTGCGGACTATCTTGCCGGGCGCTATGTCCCGCTCACCCAGGACGCCTACATCACCTGCCTGGAGCACTGCCTGCGGCTGCTGCCGCCGGAGATGGTGATCCACCGCCTGACCGGCGACGGCGCAAAGCGCGCGCTGCTGGCGCCCCTCTGGAGTGCGGACAAAAAGCGCGTGCTGCAGCAGATCCGCCTGCGCTTCCAGCAGGACGACCTTGTCCAGGGCAGTCTGCTGTGACGGCCAGGATTCGACCATTCCGAACGGCCAACGGTTGACGCTGCGCGGATCTTGTGTTATTCTTTAGAAAGAAGCACGAATGCGGGAATTCTCCCGCATTCTCTGCGTCATTCGATGTTCTTTTTTGAGGATATCGAAAATTATCCGAACTCAGTTCGGCATAACGGAAAGAGGGATCTGTGTGAAACGAGAAAATCTGCTTGTCCTGCTCGCAGGCATCTGCACAGGACTCGCCGCGCTTGCACTGACCATGCTTGGGAACCCCGCAAACATGGGCTTCTGCATCGCCTGCTTCGAGCGCGACATTGCCGGCGCCGTGGGCCTGCATTCCGCAGCCAAGGTGCAGTATGTCCGCCCGGAGATCATCGGCCTGGTCCTGGGCAGCGCGGTCACGGCGCTGATCGCCGGCGAATGGAAGGCGCGCTCCGGCTCCTCCCCCGCGCTGCGCTTTGTTCTCGGCGCCTTTGCCATGATCGGCGCGCTGGCGTTCCTCGGCTGCCCGCTGCGCATGGTCATCCGCCTGGGCGGCGGTGATCTGAACGCCGTGGTCGGTCTGATCGGCTTTGCCCTCGGCATCTTCATCGGCACGCGCTTCGTGCGCCGCGGCTTCACGCTGCAGCGCAGCTATCCCGCCCGCCGGACGGACGGCGCGGTGCTGCCGATCATCATGCTGGGGCTGCTGGTCCTGTTCGTCGCGGCTCCGGCCATCTTCCGCCTGAGCACCGAAGGCCCCGGCTCCAAGCATGCGCCGTTCTTCCTTGCGCTGGCCATCGCCCTGGTGATCGGCGCGCTGGCACAGCGTTCGCGCCTGTGCATGGTGGGCGGTCTGCGCGACACGATGATGTTCGGTGACGCGCATCTTCTGTGGGGCTTTGCAGCGATCTTCGTCACGGTGCTGGTCGGCAACCTGATCCTGCACAAATTCAGCCTCGGCTTCGGCGCACAGCCTGTTGCGCATTCAAGCCACCTGTGGAACCTGCTGGGCATGACGCTGTGCGGCTGGGCGTGCGTGCTGCTGGGCGGCTGCCCGCTGCGCCAGCTCATTCTTGCGGGCGAAGGCAACGGCGACTGCGCCGTGACCGTTCTCGGCATGATCGTGGGCGCTGCGCTCGCGCACAACTTCGCGCTGGCCGGCAATCCCGACTCTGTCAATGAGGCGGGCGAGCTCGTGGTGGGCGGCATTTCCATGGCCGGCAAGATCGCCGTGCTGCTGGGGCTTGCCGTCGTGCTCGCCGTCTCCGTGTTCAACAGCAGACTGGGGGCGAAAAAAAATGGTTGATGCAAGAGGACAGCTGTGCCCGATGCCCGTTGTGATGGTGCAGAAGGAGCTCCGCAGCAGCAAGCCCGACACACTGGAGGTCATGGTGGACGACCGCTGCGCCGTGGAGAACATCACGCGCTTCGCCGGTTCGCAGGGCTACAGCGTCAAGACCGAGACGCTCGGCACGGAATACCGCCTGACGCTCAGCAAACAGTGACCCGATCCCATCCAATGCCCGGCGCTATGCGCCGGGCATTGCTTTTTTCTTGCCGGACAGATATAATGGAGGCAGAATTTCCGCGGGAGGCGTCCGCCATGAGCCGTTTCTGGGGCCATCTGAAAACCATCAACCATCACCGCCGCCTGGTGTGCGCCGGGTGCTTCCGCCTGGGGCTTTACTGGCAGGGGCTGACGCACGACCTGTCCAAATACAGCCCCACCGAATTTCTCCCGGGCGTCCGCTTCTTCCAGGGCAACCGCAGCCCCAATACCGCCGAGCGCGAGGCAAACGGCTACTCCCTGGCCTGGATGCACCACAAGGGCCGCAACCGCCACCACTTTGAATACTGGAGCGACATCAGCCCCGTCACCCGGCGCTATGAGCCCGTGGAGATGCCGCCGCGCTTCCTGTGCGAAATGGTCGTTGACCGTATCGCAGCCTGCAAGACCTATCAGGGCCCTGCCTATACCGACCGTTCGCCGCTGGAATATCTTGAGAAGGCACGGGAATCGGACCTGTTGAACTCCGTGACGATGCGCCAGCTGCACTTCCTGCTGACGATGCTCGCGGAAAAGGGCGAGGCGGAAACCTTCCGCTTCATGCGCGAGGTGGTGCTGAAGCGTCTTCCGTACATGGACACTGATGCGCCTGCCATGTGACATTTGTCCAAACTGTCAAATTTTTCTCCGGTTTTTTCTGACTTCTGACGATAGCCACCGGTCCCGTTTTGCAGTATAATAAAGGTAATCCTCTTTGCCGTTTTTTCGGCAAAGAATGAAAAAGGAGGATCTTATGAAAAAATTTGCAGCTCTTCTTCTGACGGCCTGCATGCTGCTCGGTCTGTTCTCCGTCACCGCGTTCGCGGCGGAGGAGAAGGCGGACGACATCGTCATTCTGTACACGAATGACGTGCATTGCGGCGTCGAAGACCACATCGGCTATGCCGGTCTCGCAGCCTATAAGGCTGAGATGGAGGCCGCGCACGCGCATGTCGCGCTCGTTGACTGCGGCGACGCCATCCAGGGCGGCCCGATCGGCACGCTCTCCAAAGGCGAGTATCTGGTCGACATCATGAATGAGATCGGCTATGACTACGCCGTCTTCGGCAACCATGAGTTCGACTACACGCTGCCCCAGCTCCAGACGCTTGTCAACAAGGCAAAATACCAGTACGTCTGCTGCAACTTCACCTACTCCGGCACCGGCACCGGCATGACCGGCTTTGAGCCCTATGCCATGGCGGAGTACGGCGATGTGAAGGTCGCCTACGTCGGCATCGCAACGCCGGAGACGCTCTTCAAGTCCACGCCCACCTATTTCATGGATGACGCCGGCAACTACGTCTATTCCTTTGCCGAGGGCGGCGACGGCACGGAGCTCTATGAC
>CADCOJ010000168.1 GCA_902803075.1 Oscillospiraceae bacterium
AAGATAAATTGCCTGTGTCGAATTCATAGCATGCTCCTTCAGCGGGCGACGAAGCCCACCTTCTTATAAACCTTACGGATCGTCCGGTTTGCAAGAGCGGACGCACGTTCGGCTCCGGTTCTGCAGATGCTCTCCAGATATGCCTTGTCGCCCAGCAGACGCTCGGATTCCTCACGGATCGGGCGCAGAAGCTCCACCACGGCATCCGCCACGGCAGGCTTGAACACGCCGTAACCCTGCCCCGCGAACAACTGCTCCGCCTGTTCGATCGTCGAGCCGGTCGCAGCGCAATAGATGGTGAGCAGGTTGGACACGCCGGGCTTGTTTTCCCGGTCAAAGCGCACGCTTGTCTCGCAGTCGGTGACGGCACGCTTGAATTTCCGGACGATATCCTCCGGCTTGTCCATCAGATAGACACAGCCGTCCGGATCGGACTTGGACATTTTATTCTCCGGATTGGCCAGCGACATGATGCGCGCGCCGAGTTTCGGGATAAAGGGCTCGGGCAGCGTAAAAGTGTCCGGGAAGGTATAGTTGAAGCGTGCGGCAATATCGCGGCAGAGCTCAACGTGCTGCTTCTGATCCTCCCCCACCGGGACAAGATCCGCCTGATAGAGCAGAATATCCGCCGCCATCAGAACAGGATAGGTGAACAGGCCCGCAGTGATATTGTCAGCGTGCTGCTGCGATTTCATTTTGAACTGCGTCATGCGCGAGAGCTCACCGAACTGCGTGTAACACCCCAGAACCCAGGCCAGTTCCGCATGCTGCGGGACATGGGACTGGATGAACATGATGTTCTTCTCCGGGTCCAGGCCGCAGGCGATATACTGTGCCAGCTGCTCCAGACTCCGGCGACGCAGCTCCGCGGGGACCTGCCGCACAGTGATGGCGTGCATATCCACGATGCAGTACAGGCAGTCGTATTCATTCTGCAGCGCCACCCAGTTTTTGATGGCGCCCATATAGGAGCCGAGCGTCAGATCGCCGCTGGGCTGGATCCCGGAAAAAATACGTTTTTTGTTTTCCATTCGAACTACCTCTTCGCAAATTCTTTTGTATCGTGTGTATCATACCACAACCGGTAACATTTCGCAATCAATGATTGACGCACGCGAAAAAAAACTATATAGTATTGGGAGAAACACACGCAGGAGGATCTTAAGTATGGACTTTTTCAAGGAGATGGAAGACCGCATTCCCAAAGGCAAGGTTCGCACGCGTTTTGCGCCCAGCCCCACCGGCTATATGCATGTCGGCAATCTGCGCACCGCGCTGTATACCTGGCTGATTGCCAGAAGGAATGGCGGTACATTTATTCTCCGCATCGAAGATACGGATCAGGGGCGACTTGTGGAGGGCGCAGTGGACGTCATCTACAAGACAATGGCCGAATGCGGTCTGGACCACGACGAAGGGCCGGATGTTGGCGGTCCGGTCGGACCCTATGTACAGTCCCAGCGGCGCGAGCTGTTCGGCAAATATGCGCGGCTGCTGGTCGAAAAGGGCGGCGCTTACTACTGCTTCTGCCAGAAGGACGAGGAGGAAGCGGAACACGACGAGGAGATCGGCAAGCAGGTGAAAAAGCATGTTTGCGCCTGCCGTGATCTGCCGCTCTCTGAGGCGCTTGCGCGCGCGGAGGCCGGCGAGCCCTGTGTCATCCGCCAGCGCATCCCGCACGAGGGTACCACCACCTTCCACGACGCGTCATTCGGCGACATTACCGTGGAGAACAAGGAGCTGGAGGACCAGGTCCTGCTCAAGTCCGACGGTCTGCCCACCTATAACTTTGCCAATGTTGTGGACGACCATTTGATGGGCATCACACATGTTGTGCGCGGAAGTGAGTACCTCTCTTCAGCCCCGAAATACAACCTGCTTTACCAATCGTTTGGCTGGGAAGTCCCGACGTATGTCCACTGCTCCCCCGTCATGCGCGACGCGCAGCATAAAATGTCCAAACGCCATGGCGACCCCAGCTATGAGGATCTGATCCGCGAGGGATATCTGACAGAAGCGGTGCTCAACTATGTGGCGCTGCTGGGCTGGAGCCCGAAGGGCGAGATGGCGGACCGCGAATTCTTCACGCTCCAGGAGTTGGCAGAAGTCTTTGACATCTCCGGTATCTCCAAGTCTCCCGCAATTTTTGACATTGCGAAACTACGCTGGATGAATGCTGAATACATGAAAAAGCTCAGCCCCGAGGCATTCTATGCAAAGGCCGAGCCGGTACTCCGCACCTGCATCCATGATCCCTCCATTGACCTGCGCAAGGTCGCCGCGCTTGTTCAGTCCCGGTGTGAGATCCTTTCGGATCTGCCCGCGCGCGTTGATTTCATCGACCGCCTGCCGGAGTATGACCCGGCGCTCTACGTTCACAAAAAATCAAAAACGACGTTGGAGAATTCTCTCGATTCGCTGCAGGCTGCGCTCCCGGTGCTGCAGAAGCTGGACAACTGGACAAATGAAGGGCTCTACGAAGTTCTGGTAGCCCTGGCTGGGGAGAAGGGCGTCAAAAACTCCGTGATCCTCTGGCCGCTGCGCGTGGCTGTATCCGGAAAGGAATCCACGCCTGGCGGCGCAACAGAGCTTTGCGCGCTGCTGGGCAAGCAGGAATCACTTGCCCGCATTGAGGCAGGCATCGCGCTGCTCTCCGGGAAATGAAGCATTGCATCTGAAATGTGACAGGCGGCCTGCATCGGCAGGCCGCCTGGTTTTTTTACAGCAGGATGCAGATCATTCCGCCTGTGTTCTCATTGACCATTTTCGCAAGCGTTCTGGAGAACTTCTGACGTGCATCGTCCGGTATGCGGACAAGCTTTGCCGTCAGCCCTTCGGAAACCAGCTCATAGAGCGATTTTCCGAAGATGTTGCTCTGCCAGAGCTTGGCGGTGTCATCCTCATATTCCCCCAGCAGATAGTCGATCATCTGGCGGGACTCCTGCTCGCCGCCAACCATGGGGCTGATCTCCGTCTCAATGTCGGCGCGCATCATGTGGATGGACGGCGCGCTTGCGCGCAGGCGCACGGCATAGCTGCCGTTTTTGCGGATGATCTCCGGCGTCTCCAGCTTCAGATCCTCCGGGCCGGGCATGACGATACCGTATCCCGTAACACGCACCTGCTCCAGAGCGGACTGCACCTTCTCATAGAGCTTCTTGGTCTCCGCCAGCGACTGGAGCGTCTGCATCAGTTCAGCTTCGTCTCCGATCTCAAGCCCCGCCTGACGTGAAAGTTCCTCATAAAACAGCTCCTCCGGCAGATGCAGCTCACACGAGACAGTCCCTGTTCCGAGGTCGACGGTACGGATCCGGAATGCATCGACACTGTCCAGCTCCTGCAGACCGGACAGAATGCTCTGCGCCTCCTGCAGGCTGGTGATCTGCTCCGCCTTTTCCATCATTGCCTGATAGAGTGCGGCCTTGAGCGGATGCGCATCCGGCAGCGCCTGCACCCAGGACGGCAGATAGAACTGCAGCTGCGTGACAGGAAACGCATACATGAGCGCCTGCAGGATCTGGCGGATCTGCTCCGGCCCCATCGTCTGACAGTTAACCGCCATCGTCCGGACGCCGCTGGACTGCTCCAGCGTGCGGGCCAGCTCCTGCGCGGCAGACGCATCCGGGTCGTCTGTGTTGACGAGCACAACGAAGGGTTTCCCCGTCTGCTTCATGTCGCGGATGGCGCGCTGCTCTGCTTCGCAGTAGTCCTCGCGTGCGATATCCGTCACGCTGCCGTCCGTAGTGACAAGGATCCCCACGGAGCTGTGGTCCTCCATGACCTTCCTTGTTCCCAACTCTGCGGCTTGCGTCATGGGGATCTCCTCCGGGAACCACGGCGTTGTGACCATGCGCGGCTTTCCATCCTCCTCTGCGCCCACCGCGCCGGGAATCATATAGCCGACGCTGTCGATGAAGCGCACATGCAGTTTCGTTGTCCCGTCCGGACTGATCTCTGCCGGCTCGTCCGGCACGAACTTCGGTTCCGCAGTCATGATCGTCTTGCCGGAGCCGGACTGCGGAAGCTCATCCTTTGCACGCTCCCGCGCATAAGGGTCATCGATGTTCGGAAGTACAAGCTGCTCCATGAACCGCTTGATAAACGTAGATTTTCCTGTGCGCACCGGACCGACGACGCCCATATAGACACTTCCGTTCGTTCGCCGGGCGATCTGTTCGTAAATACTGCTCTGCTCCATGCGTCAGCCTCCCCTTCTTTGTTTCCGTGCCGGTCACATCGGGATGAGCACCATGGTGCCCTCCGAAAGCAGCGTATCCGTCAGATGATTTGCCGACTGAATAGCCTGTACCGTGCTGCCGTATGACTTTGCCAGATCCCAGACATCCAGATCCGCCGGCGTGCGGCAGATGACGACAGACGGGCCATGGACGCGTGTCTCTGGCATGGTGAGCTCCGCGCCGGACAGTGTTTTCAGCTTCTGCCCGGCATAAGATTCCAACTCAAAAAACAGCTCGCAGCGCAATTCGATCGCGCCTGCTCCGCAGCCGACATATCCGTCCGGCAGCAGTTCTGAGACAGCATAGCTTGTTCCATTCTGCGGCGTCCCGGCCTGCACCTGTGCCTGCGCGTGCAGGGTGCTCCCCTGCAAAGAACCGTCCGTATCGAGATAGAGCACATTCACGGCTGCAGGCAGCTCCCATGAATCCGATCCACTCTGCACAGGCACATCCGGATAGATCCTTGCGTCAAGCACACGGTCAGCCTGCACCTGTACGGATTCCCGGAGCGGCTGCCGAAGCTTCAGATCGTCAAGCAGCTGCGGCAGTTCAAGATCCGTCCATGTGCACGCAAGGCTGCCCTTCGTCGTATAGGCGTCCTCGCAGACTGTGATCGGACGCGAAGTCGTTACAAGACACTGCGCCAGCATCCCGCAGCCGAAGAGCAGGCGCTGCTGATCTCCGGAGAGCATCGGCTCGAGCTCCGAGCCGGTGATGACCGGCGTAACTGTGACAGATTCGTCCTCATAATCCTGCTGCAGCTCGCAATACTGGGACAGCGGGATGCTGAACACCGCCGTGCTGACACTCCCTTCCCGGTCAAAATACGTAATGCGCAGCTGCAGGCCACCGCGGAACACGGCTTTGTTCCCAATGAGCTTTTCTTCGGTCAGATCCGGCAGCACGGACCAGCCGATGACGCGTTCGATCGCAGGCCGCCCCTGCGGGAGCTCAAGCTCCTCCGAGAGCTGAATGCTGCGCTCTGCGGCCTCGACTGCCAGGCGCAGAGGATACGTTCTTGTGCGCAGCTGCACGCAAGGCGGCGCGTCCTGGACCGTGTACGTGACCGCCTCCGCGCGCGCATATCCGTCCACGACTGCGCAGAGTCCCACGCGAAGCAGCAGCTTGCGGGAATTGATCAGCCTGGCCTCCGCACTGCGCGCAAAGATGCGGACAAACGTCTGCGTGTCCTCCTGTAATGCAGGAGACTCCAGGCGCATGGAAAACGGGATCTCCGCCTGGATCACCTGGATCTCCGTTTCATCCTCCGGCAGGTACAGGCAGTGCGCGCGTACCTGGCCGGACAGCTGCAGGGACTGCTCGCGGCAGATCTTGCTCTGCAGCTCCGGCTGGGCGTTGCACACCAGGATCCTGTTTGCATCCGGCATGCTGTCCGGGATGACGGTCTCCTGCACTGCCTCCTCCGACAGCGTTTCATGCAATGCGCGGCGCAGGTACGCCGCGGTGTTCCTTTCAAACGCAAGCTCCATGTCTTCAACTCCTTGTATGTTCTGAGACATATATACGCAGAGAGGGACAAGGATATGCAGGCAGGTCAGCGTTCGTTCAAAACGCTTCCCAGAATGATCGCAGCCGCCGCAAGCGACAGACGCAGGAACCACCCCTGCAGCAACACGGATACCAGCAATCCAGCACCGAAGCCGAGCAGGAGCGTTCCAAGCTGGCTGGTTCGAACGCACACGGATACCACCTCCCTTTCATTCAGACTACGCGCCGGAGCGAGCTGATGTGTCTGACAGGCAACAAAAATACGCTGCTTACGCAGCGTATTTCTGTATATCAGCTTGCTGTTCTATTCCCGGATCTGCCACGCCTTGATCTGGCTGGCAAGCTCATAAAGCCGCTCGTAGCTTTCGAAGCGTGTGCGTCCGATCGCCCCGGAGTCCAGCGCCGCGCGCACGGCGCAGCCCGGTTCCCTGCGGTGCGCGCAGTCCGGGAACTGACATCTGCCGAGATATGGCCGGAACTCCGGGAAGCAATCAGCCAGGTCCTGCTTGGCAATGGTCTGGACCGTCTCCACATCAAAGGAGGAGAAACCCGGCGTATCAGCGAGATAGGTTCCGTCACCGAGATCATACAGCTCAACGTGGCGTGTCGTGTGGCGGCCTCTGCCGAGCTTCTCTGAAACCTCTCCCACCGGAAGCGCCAGATCCGGGCAAAGCCGGTTCAGGATGCTCGACTTGCCGACGCCGGAATTTCCGGTCAGGCAGCAGAGCTTCCCTTCCAGGAGCTCCCGCAGCTCAGCGACCCCTTCTCCGGTTTCTGCGCTCGTGACGATCGTGCGGTAGCCGGCCCGGCGATAGATCTGCACCAGCGGCTCCGGATCGGACAGATCCGCCTTGTTGACGCAGATCACAGCAGGGATCTGCTGACGCTCGCAGACGACGAGCAGTCTGTCCAGCAGGAACGGCTCTGTCACAGGGATCGCACAGGAGGCGAAGAGAATGAGCGCATCGATATTCGCAATGGCCGGGCGCACAAGGCTGTTCTTCCGCGGAAGGACTTCCTCGACAACACCCTTGCCAGCCTGATGTGTCACGCGGACGAAGTCTCCGACAAGCGGCGTGACGCCGTCCTTATGGAAGCGGCCGCGGGCCCGGCACTCCACGATGCCGGTTTCCGTTCGAACGTAGTAAAACCCGCTCACCGCGCGGATGATCCTGTCTGTTCCCATGCCTCACCCTACCATGTCAAAGTCGATGGTATATGATTCATAGATCTCTCCGCCGATGAGGACATCCACCCGCTGTACGCCTGTTCCTGTCACGGTGATGTTGATACTCCGCTCGCCGTCCTCACCAACCTCAACGGCGACCGGTGCAAGCACCTCTTCCCCGTCGAGCTCCACGGAAAGCATATACTCTCCGGGTGCGGAGGGAAGCGTAACACTAAAGGTGAAATCATGAGGCTCGCTCTGCTTCACAACAATGACCTCGACCATGTCGGAGGTGACGCTGGCCTTCGATTCGCCCAGTGTATTCTCCACTGTGCAGTAATAATAGTACGTGCCAGGCTGAGAGGTATCCACGGCGCAGGTTGTATTGTTCTCGCTGCTGCGGGAAACGAGCTCCGCACCGATCGTATTGCCCGTTGTACTCCGGTACCACGCATAGCGCAGCACGCCGTCATCGTCCGTTTTAGCCTGGATCGCCAGGACAAGCGGATCCCCGACCGCGACCTGCTGGTCGTCGGAGAGCATATAGATGAGCGGCTGCTTGGCCTCCTGAGGCCCCTTGGAAACGCGCAGGTTGATAACAGTATTTTCCTTTACCTTTTCGCCTGCGTTGATGCTCTGGAACAGGACTGTACCCTTGGGCTGATCGCTCTCATCATATCGAAGGCTGCCCTGGCTCAAGCCGGCCTCGTCGATCATCCGGAGAGCATTTTCCACATCTTCGCCCACGCAGGCAGGAACGGTCTTCAACTCGATCTCCGGGCCCTTGCTGACCACGAGCGTCACAGTCTGTCCCTCGGAAAGGACCGCGCCGAACGAAGGCAGCGACTCGATCACATACCCTTCTGTATAGAGGTCACTGTTGCGCTCCTCAATGGAAATGCTCAGACGGATAGGCAGCGCGTCAAGCATGGACTGGGCATTCTGACGGGAGGCGTTGATAACATTCGGCATCAACACATCGCTCGCCCCTGCAGAGATCGTCAGGCGGATCGTCGTGCCGACCTTGACGGTGTCGTCCGCATCCGGCGACTGATCCATAACACGGCCGGACTCATATTCGCTGCTCTCGGCATGGTCCGTCATATCAAGGATAAAGTCCGGATATTTGGAAGGATCAATGTCTGCGGCATACATTCCGACGAAATTCGGCACACGGATCTCCTCCGTCTTACGGAACAGATCTGAGATAAAGTAAATGTAAAGGAAGTACAGCAGCAGAATAACGGCCAGGATGATACAGACCGTACCGGCGATAACGGCGATGCGGCTTCTTCGGTCGGGGTCCGTCTGCGGCTTTTCCTGTTTTCCGGTCGATTCCTGTGCTGGCTGCTTGGTCTTTTTCCGGATCACGCTCGTGCGGCCGAGTCCCTCGGGCATGTAAGTCGGATCATGGATGAGGCGTTGGACATCGATCTCCTGCTCTTCGCCGGAGAAATCAAAGACCACATTGGGATCCTTTCGGAATTCCTCAAGATCATGCAGCATCCGGGTCGCCGTTGGATAACGGCCTGCAAGCGAGGCCGTCATGGCGTGCATGGTGATCTGTTCCAGGCCCTCCGGGATCGTCGGCTCAAGCTCCCGCGGCATGACAGGCGTGCCGTTGATATGCTGGATGGCGACGCCGACGGGCGTCTCCGCGTCATAAGGCGGGCGGCCGGTGAGCATTTCATACATGACGACACCCAGGGAATACAGGTCCGCCCGGTTGTCCACGCGCGCACCCTTGGCCTGCTCGGGAGAAATGTAGTGTACAGAGCCGAGCGCCTCACGCGTGAGCGTGTTCTGCGCGGACGACACGCGCGCGATGCCGAAGTCAGCGACCTTGACGCTGCCGTCCTTGAGGATCATAATGTTGTGCGGCTTGATGTCCCGGTGGACGATGCCGCGGCTGTGCGCGTGTTCAAGCGCCTTGGCGATCTGCGTGGAAAAATGCAGCGCCTCGCGCCAGTTGAGCTTTCCCTTCTGCTCCAGGTACTGCTTGAGCGTGATGCCTTCGATCAGTTCCATCACGATATAATCAAGGTTATCTGAATGGGAGACGTCATAAACGCTGACGATATTCGGATGAGAGAGCATGGCGACGGCCTGCGATTCGGCATAGAATCTGCGCCGGAACTCGGCGTCGCTGGACAGCTCTTCCTTCAGGATCTTGATCGCCACAAGCCGGTTAAGACGATGGCATCTGGCCTTATATACGACCGCCATACCGCCCGAGCCGATTTTCTCAAGGATCTCGTAGCGGTCGTCAAGCAGCTTTCCTATGTAATTGTCCATAAGTCAGGCTCCTTTCCGTTCGAGTTCCGAGAGCTCACATTGCCGCGAGCGCAACGGTTATATTGTCCGGTGCGCCGCGGTTTTTTGCGATGTTCAGAAGGCGCTGGCAGCAGTCGCTCTTGCGCACGCCATGCACAACTTCAAACAGCATCTCCTGATCCGCCATTTCGTTGGAAAGTCCGTCCGAGCAGAGCAGGATGCAGTCCTCCCGCTTGACCGGACAGATAAAGATATCGCCCTCCACGCTGTCGCCTGTGCCGACGGCACGGGTGATAACGTTTTTGCCCGGGTGGGTCTTCGCCTGCTCAAGCGTAATCTCGCCGCGGTCGACCATATACGAAACGATCGAGTGATCCCGCGTGACAAGACTCACGCCTGCCGCGGTGAAGTGGTAGGCGCGGCTGTCCCCGACGTTGATGATGACAGCGGTGTCACGGGTGATCCATGCGGCAACAAGCGTTGTGCCCATGCCGTGGAAATCCTCACTCAGCATAGACTGCTCATAGACCGCGCGGTTTGCAAGCTCCAGAGCGGAGGTCAGCATCGAAGCCGCGCGCTCCGGAGACATGCCGGGTTTCTGCATGCGGCGGACCTCGCCCGTAAAGACTTCAACGGCAAGCTCGCTGGCAATGTTTCCGGCGCGCGCGCCGCCCATGCCGTCGCAGACGACCATCAGAACACGGTCCCGCCCGAATGGGACGATGGAATAGGCGTCCTGATTCTGTGTGCGGATATTGCCGGGATCGGTCAGTCCCCAGGTCTGCATGCGGCTTCCTCCTTTGCTGCCTCATAATTGCGTCTCAGCTGGCCGCAGGATGCGTCGATATCACTGCCGAGCGTCCGGCGGAGCGTCGCAGTGACGCCATGCTGTTCCAGAATCGTCTGAAAGCGGCGGATGGCTTGCGGCGTGCTCGTCTCAAGCCCGGTTTCATCGACATGGTTCAACGGGATCATGTTGACGTGTGCCTGCATCCCGGACAGCTTCTTTGCCAGAAGCTCTGCCTGCTCCGGTGCGTCACTCACGCCGCGGATCATTGTGTATTCAAACGAGATCCTGCGGCCGGTTTTTTCAAAGTATTCCCGGCAGCAATTCAATAACGTGTCCACATTCCAGCGGCGGTTGACCGGCATGATGGCGCTGCGGTGCGCGTCATCCGGTGCATGGAGCGACACGGAAAGCGTCAGCTGCAGCTTCCGATCGGCCAGCTCGCGGATGCGGTCGACAAGGCCGCATGTAGAAAGACTGATATGACGCATGCCGATATTCATGCCCTGGGGACTGTTGACCAGCTCCAGAAAACGCATGACATTGTCAAAATTATCCAGTGGCTCTCCGATGCCCATCAGAACGATGTTGGAGATCGGAAGGCCGGAATCGAGCTGAGAAAAAAGCACCTGATCCAGAAGCTCCGACGGCTCGAGGCGGCGGACAAGACCTCCGATGGTGGAGGCGCAGAATTTGCAGCCCATCGGGCATCCGACCTCTGAGGAAATGCAAACGGTATTCCCGTGATGATAACGCATGACAACGGACTCGACACAGTTGCCGTCGCCCAGACGCCAGAGATATTTGATCGTTCCGTCCAGCGCGGAAACCTGCTTCCGCGCCACTGTGGGCGCGGTGATAAAGAAACGCTCCTGCAGCGTCTGGCGCAACTGCCTGGAGAGATTGGTCATATCCTCGAAGTGCGTCACGCCGCTATGGAGCCAGGAAAAGACCTGTCCGGACCGAAACTTCGGCTGCCCGAGCGCAGAAAGCTCTGCCTGCAGCTCTTCAGGCGTCATGGATTTGATGTCCTGTTTCATGGATCTCTCCTCAGCTTACAGATAAAGAAACCGTCAGCCTCATGCAGATGCGGCAGAAGCGTCGCCATGCCATCGTTGGGAAGCGCCAGCCGATCCGGGACCGCAAATGGCTCCGGATGAAAGGCGGGGGTCTCAGCAAGAAATGCGCGGCACACGTCTTCATTCTCTCGCCGCAGCACAGTGCAGGTGCTGTAAAGCAGCACACCGCCCGGGCGGACATATCGGCTGACTGTCCGCAGGATCGCCAGCTGAAGCGGCGGCAGCGCCTGCGTCTGCGTAAGATCCTTATAGCGGATATCAGGCTTCTTGCGGATAACGCCCAGCCCGGAGCACGGCACATCCGCAAGGACGACGTCCATGGAATCCAGCAGGGATTCATCCGACTTGGACGCATCGTGCAGCCGCGTTTCAAGGATCGAAGCGCCGAGCCTGCGCGCGCCCGCTTCCATCAGCGTCAGCTTGTGCGGGTGGATGTCGCACGAGAGGATGGATCCGGAGTTTTCCATCTGCATGGCCGCAGCAAAGCTCTTGCCTCCGGGCGCGGCACAGGCATCAAGCACGCGCATGCCGGGGCGAGGGTCAGCAGCCAGAACAGCCAGACGTGCAGCTGCGTCCTGCACATAAACGCCGCCGGAGCGGAACACAGGAAGCGCCTCCAGATCGCCCATTCCGGAAACGATCCAGCAGTCATCCAGCCAAGGATGCGGGCGGAAGTCCGCGCCGGCGGCCTCCAGCGCGCGTTCGATCTCCTGCTTCTGCGCACGCAGCGGGTTTCGCTGCAGCATTGTACCGGGGATGCTGTTGTCCGCAGCCAGGAACAATGCAAGCGAGTCCTCCCCGAGGCTTTCGCGCAGGAGCTTCACAAGCGGCTCAGGATGGGAATATCGTACTGACAGTGACTCCGGTTTCGGAAGCGTGTCTTTTTTCCTGTCCAGCGCGCGCAATACCCCGTTGACCAACCCTGCGGCGCGGCGGTTGGCCGAGCGCTTTGTCTGCTCCACCGCCTCATTGACAGCTGCAGAGGCAGGCACACGGTCCAGAAAGAGGATCTGATAAGCACCGAGGCGAAGGATATCCAGGACGACCGGCTGCAACGCGCGGAGCTTCCCCGTGAGCACACAGCTGATGCGGTCATCCAGGAGCATCCGGTTCTGCAGCACACCGTAGCAAAGACACGCGGCAAACGCGGCGTCACGCCGATCCAGGCCGTCACGGGCAATCAGCTCGCGCAGCGCGCCGTCTGACCAGGCGCCCTGCTTTCTGCAGGCGATCAGCGCTGAAAGCGCGGCGGCTCTTGCGTTTGCCATGATCAGATCCGGATCGGATGACCGCGGAAATAGTCTGCGGCCTCCATGCGCTTGCCGCCCGGCGCCTGAAGCTGCCGGATGCAGACGACCTCCCCGCCTGCGCAGGCAACGCAAAGCCCCTGCCTGGAAAGCGTCAGAAGCGTGCCAGGCGCGCAGTCGGTGTGTTGGTCGGTCTGCTCCACGCGGAAGATCTTGAACTCTGTCCCTCCCAGGTTCGCCGTGGCGACCGGCCACGGAATCAAGCCCCGGACGTGATCCAAAATGTACCGCGCAGGCTGGTTCCAGTCGATGGGTGAAAGGTCCTTGGAGAGCATTGGCGCGTAACTGGCCTGCGCAGGGTCCTGCGGTGTGCGGGACGCCGACCCGTCTGCGATGGCGCGGACGGTATCGCACGCGAGCTGTGCGGCGATGATACTGAGTCGGCCAAGCAGATCCTCCGCAGTCTCAGTGGGCTCGATGGGCGTTTTACGGACGCTGATGATGTCGCCTTCATCCATACCAGCCGAGAGATACATAGCAGTGACGCCCGTTTCATCCAGATGGTTAAGGATTGCCCATTGCACCGGGCCTGCACCGCGCAGCTGCGGCAGAATGCTGGCATGCATATTGATGCACCCGCGCGGCGGAATGTCCAGCACGCTCTGCGGAAGGATCCTTCCGTAAGCGACGACGACGATCAGCTCCGGTCTGAACGCGCGCAGCTCCCCGACCGTTTGCGCATCCCGGAAGTTTGCCGGCTGCCGGACTGTAAAACCGCGCGAAAGTGCATACTGCTTGACCTCAGACATTGTGAGCTTCATTCCGCGGTTTTTCGGCGTATCCGGCTTGGTATAGACCGCGGCAATCTCATGGCCCTGCTCATCCAGCGCCTGCAGACAGGCGCGGGCAATATCGGGCGTGCCCATAAAGACGAGTCTCACTTTGCGTCTTCCTCCTCCGCCTGCTTTTTGAGCAGTTCATCGAGTTCTTCCGATGTGAGCATTCTCTCAGCAAGCTCCGTATAGATGTGACCGTCAAGGTGGTCAAGCTCATGCAGAAACGCACGGGCAACGATCTCCTCGCCTTCATACTCGTACCACTCGCCCGTCCGATCCTGTGCGCGGACAGTCACGCGCTCCGGGCGGGTCACGATGCCATATTTCCCGGGAACGCTCAGGCATCCCTCCACGCCGGTCTGCTGTTCCTCGCTCTGGTCCACCACAACGGGATTGACAAGCTCGACGTCCTCCTCCCCCGTGTCGACGACGACCACACGGCGCAGTACACCCACCTGCGGAGCAGCCAGGCCGACGCCGTTCGCGTCATGCATCGTTTCGATCATATCATCGATGAGCGTGGCAAGTCTTTCATCGAACTTTGTGACTTTTCTGCAGACCTTGTTGAGGATGGGATCTCCGACAGTGACGATATTGCGAAGTGCCATAGTGTTTTCTCCTAATCGTATGAATTGATGTCTGCGAAGGCGGATACGCCGCGGTTCTGCCGGTCTTTTGCAAATTCCGACAGGACATAGGCCAGGAGCCTTCGGATCTGCGCCGTGTTTCTGCACACGAGCGTCAGGCGATATCGGTAGGAATAGTTGACGCGCGCAACGGCGGCAGGCGCAGGGCCAAGAAGCCTTGTCCGCACAGCGCTGTACGGCTCGCGGCTGAGATTCGCTGCGAGTGCGTCACGCACGCGCATGGACGCCTGCAGGACGTCGCGCTCCTGCAGACCCATGAAGGTCACGGTGAAGAAATCCGCAAACGGCGGGCAGCCGCGCAGCTCACGCATGTGGATCTCCAGGTCATAGAACGCATCATAATTCTGCTCTGCGGCAAGGCGGATGACTGGGTTTTCCGGTGTCATGGTCTGGATGATCGCCCGGCCTTCTTCCGCACCGCGGCCGGATCGGCCGGCCACCTGCGTGATAAGGGAAAAAGTGGTCTCAGCGGCACGGAAGCTGTCGGTATAGAGGCTCATGTCCGCGTCCAGAACACCGACAAGCGTCACGTCCTCAAAATCGAGACCCTTTGCGACCATCTGCGTCCCGAGCAGAATCGGGACCTTCTGCTCCCGAAAGCGGGTGAGGATGGATTCATGCCCGTTTGCTGCGGACACCGTATCGGCGTCCATACGCAAAACCTCCGTATCCGGAAAGAGCTGCGCGAGTTCCTGCTCGATCTTCTGCGTTCCGCTGCCCACGGGGCGCATCTCCCCGCCGCAGCGGGTGCAGCAGTTCTTCACCGGCTCGGAATAACCGCAGTAATGACACATGAGGCGATGATTGGCGGAATGATAGGTCAGGTGCACGCTGCAGCGCGGACAGCTTGGGACCTCGCCGCAGTCCATGCAGACGACATAGCGGCTGTTGCCGCGGCGGTTGAGAAACAGGATGGACTGTTTTTTTGCAAGGATATTATCGCGCAGCGCCTCCTCCAGCTCGCGGCTGATGTCAAGATCATTCCCGCTGCGCAGCTCCTGCTTCATGTCGATCAGACAAGCAGCCGGAAGCGTTTTCTGGTTGAAGCGCGTCCGGAGCGTATAGAGGCTGTATTTCCCGGTCCTGGCCAGATACATGGTTTCGACAGACGGCGTAGCAGAACCAAGCAGCACCAGCGCATGCTCCTTGTAACCGCGGTAGAGCGCGATCTGACGCGCATGATAGCGCGGGTTATTTTCAGATTTATACGTATGCTCCTGCTCCTCATCGAGAATCAGGATGCCCGGATGCTCCACAGGCGCAAAGACGGCCGAGCGCGTTCCAACGACGACCTTTGCCTCCCCCATCCGGATCCTGCGCCATTCGTCATAACGTTCGCCCACGCGAAGGCTCGAATGGAGCACAGCAACGGATGCGCCGAAGTGCGCGCGGAGCTTGTCAAGCAGCTGCGGCGTGAGAGCGATTTCCGGAACCAGCAGCATGGCTGTTTTTCCGGCGCGCAGCGCCTCATAGATGAGCCGGATATAGACGGCGGTCTTGCCGCTGCCTGTAACGCCATAGAGCAGCGCTGCGCCGGGCTCCGCCTGGCGCATCTGTCCAAGAAGCCCGTCAAAAACCTCCTGCTGCTCCGCAGAGAGCGTCGGCTCCGCCTCAGGCTCCACAGGCCTTGCCTTCGGGCGGCGCAGCTCCGGCTGCTCCCGAAGCTCCAACAGGCCGAGCTCATGCAGGCGGCGGATCGTTGCGGTGGAAGCGCCGGTGAGGTAACAGATCTCCCGGCAGGAGCCCTCGCCCACTGTGCACAGCAGGCGCAGGACCTCCGCCTGCAGCGGCGCCGAGCGCTGCCTTCGTATGGCGGCCTGCTCCGCCTCCTCCGTCGTGACGGCGAGCGAAGCGATCATTGTGGTCTTTTCGGTGCTTTTCTGCGAGAGCTCCAAGCTGGAAAACATGAGCTTTTTGGACAGGAGCCAGCGCACCGCCGACTGAAACTCTTCCTCCTGCTCAAACTGAGCGCGCAACGTCTGCTCCGGAGCACTGCCGCCGAGATCCAGCAGCAAAGCAAACACCTTCTGTGCAAGCGGACGCGCGGAAAGATCGGGCGGCGCGTGCATCGCGTCCGGGTTGAGGGCGAAGGTCTGCCTGGATTTGAACCAGAAGCCCGCCGGAAGCATGGCCCGGACAGCGTCATAAAAGGTGCAGAAACACCGCTCGCGCATGAATTCCGCCAGGCGCAGCTGCCAGGGTGCCAGGATCGGTTCATCGTCGAGCCTCTGAAGGATCGGTTTGAGCGAATGCTCCTCACCAGATCCCACTGTCAGCACGATGGCCTCCGAATGACGGTTGCCACGTCCGAATGGGACCAGCACGCGCATGCCGGGCTGCAGCTCCATTCCCGCCGGGATGCGGTAGGAATAGGGCTTGTCAATAGCAAAAACTGCGGCGGAGACTGCAAGTCCGGCGATCATCCGTATCCTCCCTTCAGACGCCCGAAGGCGCAGGCCGGACGGCCTGCGCCCTTCGTGCCGGCGCTCACACCATGTACTGTTCCTTGAGCGTTGCCTGCAGCTCGCCCTTTGCGACCTCCTGGATTGCCATCGTGACAGGTTTTTCCGGAAGCGGCTCGTGCGTAAGCTCAGATTCGATGGAGAGCTGTCTTGCGCGGTGCGCGATCACATTGACGAGCAGGTAGCGGCTGTTAACATTTTTCAGCAGTTCGGACATTGCGGGGTAAAGCATGAAAGTTCCTCCTTCAGCAAATGGAAACGATCCATCATTTTACTTTTTTCGGCGCTCATGATCGCCATGAGCTCTGCGGCAGCGCGGTCAACATCATCGTTGATCACAAGGTACTCGTACTGGTACGCCTGCTCGTATTCCCAACGGGCGCGTGCGAGCCGCTCAGTCATCTTCTCCTCGGAGACATCCCCGCGGCTCTCCAACCGGCGGCGGATCTCCTGAAGCGACGGCGCAGTCAGAAATACAAGCACAGCCTCCGGCATCCGCTTCTTGATCTTCAGTGCACCGACGACTTCCACATCCATCACGATGTCGACACCCTCGGCCAGCGAACGACGGATGGGCTCGATCGGCGTGCCGTAATAATTTCCCACGTATTCCGCATGCTCCAGAAGCGCATCCTGTGCGATGAGCTTCTCGAAGTCTTCCCGGCTGACGAAATAATAGTTTTTTCCGTCGATCTCGCCGGGGCGGATCGGACGCGATGTGGCAGACACGGAATACCGGACGCGGTCACGCAGTGTGATCACACGGTTGAGCACTGTGTTTTTTCCGGCGCCGGAGGGTCCGGAGATCACAAACAGTTTTCCGCTCATGCCTGTCCCTCCGTTCCGGCATCCATCCGGGCGGCGATCGTTTCCGGTGTCACGGACGAAAGGATGATGTGGTCGGTGTCCATGAGCAGGACGGACTTCGTTTTGCGTCCAAAAGATGCGTCAATAAGCATGCCGCGCTCCTTTGCCTCCTGGATGATGCGGCGGATCGGGGCGGAATCAGGGCTGATGACCGCAAGAATCCGCGAAGAAGCGACAACATTGCCGAATCCGATCGAAATCAGTTTCATACTGCCTCCGAATCATTCAATATTCTGTGTCTGCTCGCGGATCTTTTCCAGCTCCGCCTTGATATCGACGACCGTTCTGGCCTGTTCCAGGTCATTGCCCTTTGAACCGATGGTGTTTGCTTCGCGGTTGATCTCCTGCAGCAGGAAATCAAGCTTGCGGCCGATGGGGCCGCCGGATGCGAGCATCTGCCCGAGCTGATCCATGTGGCTTCTGAGGCGGACAGTCTCTTCGTCAACGGCAATCCGGTCGGCATAGATCGCAGCCTCCTGCAGGATACGACTTTCATCGATGCTGGCGGACTGGAGCACCTCTTCCATTTTTTCCGTCAGGCGGCGGCGATATTCCTGCAGCGTTATGGGGCTGCGCTGCTCGACCTTCTCCACCAGGGAGAGGATCGTCTGGCGGCGGCCGCTGAGATCCGCCGCCAGCGCGGCGCCCTCTTTTTCGCGCATAGCGTTGAAGGCGTCCAGCGCAGTCTGCACGACGGAAAGAATGTCCTGGGTGAGCTGCTGTTCGTCTTCCTCCTGTTTTTCCACCACAAACACATCCGGCATGCGCGCAAGGCTCGTAACGGAGATGTCATCCCGCACGCCATAATCCGAAGCAATCGTGCGCAGGGCGTCAAGATACCCTTCCAAGACAGGACGGTTGAGTGAAACGCGCACATCGGTATCCTGCATGACGTTCACGCTGATGAACACGTCCACCTTGCCGCGGGTGACTGCGCTCTTGATGCACGCCTTGACGGCGTCCTCTGCGAAGGAATACAGGCGCGGGAGCTTAACGGTCAAATCGAGATAGCGGTTGTTGACAGAGCGGATCTCCGCCGTGATCTCACGGCCGTTCACCGTCTGCATCGCCCGGCCATAGCCGGTCATGCTTTTTATCAATGTCATGTCCTCCGTATGTATCACACTGATCGCTGGGCGGTCAGCTGTCATTTCTCTCCGTTTCGTCCGGCGTTTTGGTCAGAGTGACGGTGATGGAATACTCACCCACCGCACCGGCGCCGGAGAAACCGTCGATATGCACCTCAACCGGCATCTGGTAGGTGCCGGGCTCAGAGAAGCCAGACATATCCGCAACGACGCGGATGCTGCCGGCCGTGATGCGGTTGATCTGGCTGGTCGCCGCGCGCACCGTTACGTTCAGCTGCTGGGCGATGCTGCTGGCCGTCAGTCCGTCCGGCACATTGACAAAGAGGATGTTGGTGGCCTTGATGGTCTTGATCTGCTTGTTCCGGATCTCGATATGGACGGAGACCTCCTCCTCGCCGGACTCATTTTTGACACCGTTCGGAATCTGGATGGGAACGGTGACCGTCTCGGAATTGGAGGGAAGCAGGCCGAGCTCGATCGGGTCGAGCTGGATGGAATCGATGGTGTCGAGCAGCTCCTCGCTGCCGGAGAGCGTGATGGTCTTCGGCTCATAATTGACCGTACAGTCGGACTCCAGAACGCCTCCGCCTTCCGTCAGCTGCGGAATGACGGGGACGTCCTTATTCATGACCACATTCATTGTGACCTCAACGGCTTTTACATTGACGGTGAGCAGCGACGCATCCACTTCGGTATTGTTATCGTCCAGAAGGACATACGGGACGCTTTCGGTGATGGTCTTGTCAACATTGATACGGTCCGGTGCAACACGGGCTTTTATAATCGTGCTGACCACGGATTCCGGCCCCTCGACCGTGATGCTGTCATAATCATAGCTGGTGCTTTCGAGCATAAAGCCCTCAGAGAGGCGTACGTTTGTGAAATCTCCTTCCACGGGGATCGCGCGGGAGACATAGCGTTCGACGCTGAAGGTGATGGCGTTCGGCGTCAGGATCTTATTGGTGATGGCGGACGGCTGGACAGAGCCCGGGAGCGTCAAGTCGTATCCCAGCGTATACTCCTTCGTGCTGCGGACCTTGGACACATCGACGACGGCGCGGATCTCATCCTTGCCGAGTTCGAGCTTCTTCATGTCCGAATTTTTACCGTAAAAGTGGACGGTAACGAATTCCTGATAATCACCGGTGATGACAAGGCTGTGATCCTCCCGCAGGACCTCCGCGCCGGAAAATGTCACAGGAATGCCGGAGATGGTGGTATCGCCGTCCGGATTGACGATCGTGACGACATAGACCCACAGGCAAATGGCAGCCAGGAGCGATATGAACATCAGAATGAGATTACTTTTCTTCATGTGTACCATGCCTCTTGCTCAGCTGAGACTTGATTTTTCGGATGATGGAACGGTCGGACTCCGGCTTGGCCAGCAGCTCGTTCGTCAGAAGGCGCTCAAGCGTCTGCGGCGCCAGGTGACGTTTGAGCATCCCGCCGATGGCAACAGAAATGGTGCCTGTCTCCTCCGAGACGATGACGACCACAGCATCGGAGACCTCGCTGGTGCCGATGCCTGCGCGATGGCGCGTACCGAGATCGCTGGAAAGGTGCGTATTCTCCGACAGCGGCATCACGCATCCGGCCGCAAGGATGCGTCCTCCCCGGACAATGACCGCGCCGTCATGGAGCATGGCCTTTGGGAAAAACAGGTTTTTGAGCAGCTGCTCAGTCAGGCGCGCGTCAACGATCGTGCCTGTCTTGAAGTACTCCTCAAGCGAAATGGTGCGCTCAAACACAAGCAGCACGCCGATACGGTCGCGGGCCATCTCCTCGCAGGCCGAGACCGTCGCTGCGATGGTGGCGGCGTCCATGCCGTTGGCCGACTCCGGCGCGGCAGGAATGAGGCGGAACCGTCCGCCCACCTTTTCCAGCGCGCGACGCAGCTCCGGCTGGAACAGGATGACAATCGCCAGAACGCCGAGTTCAAGGATCTTATTGAGGATCCAGTTGACGGAATAGAGGTGGAGGATGTCCGTCAGTCCGGTCACGACGAGCAGGAGCAGGATCGCCCGCGCGACGCGTGAGGCACTGGTAGACCGGATCATGCGGAGTGCAGAATATATCAAGAACGCAACGACCAGAATATCCACCACGTCCGAGATCCCGATCTTCGGGATCGAGTACAGGAGATTCTGGAAGAATTCACGGATCGATGCCATAAGAGATTCTCCTACCGATACTTATAGATAGTGTCATTATACTCCAAACCGGCCCGCCGCGCAAGTACCGACACATGAAGAAATCCTGAATTTCTTACGGGGGACGGCACGCGTCCCCCGGTCTGCGTCACCGCTTCTGCAGAACCGCGCGCAGAGCGCGGGCAAAGCGATCCGTCTCCTCCATCGTATTGAATGCGGAGAAGCTCACGCGCACCGTTCCGCTCTGCAACGTTCCGGCGCTTGCATGCGCCAGCGGCGCGCAGTGCAGCCCCGCGCGTACGGCGATGCCGCGCGCATACAGCGCCTGTGCCAGCTGCTCGCAGTCGGTCCCATCCACAGTAAACGAGCAGGTGCCCGCCTGCGGCTCCCCGGAATAGACGCAGACGGACGGGACCGCGCGCAGGATCGTCTGGAGATGCGTGCGAAGCGCGATCTCGTGGCGCAGGATGCTCCCCGGCTGCCTGGAGCGAACAAAACGCAGTCCTTCCATAAGCCCGCAGATGCCGCAGACGTTATGCGTCCCGGCCTCCAGCCGGTCCGGAAGATACGTCGGCATGTCGTCCAGGCGTGAGTCGCTTCCGCTTCCGCCCTCCAGAAGCGTTTTTGTCTGTGCGCCGCAGAGCAGCAGGCCCGTTCCCTGCGGGCCATAGAGGCTCTTATGGCCCGGCATGCACACAAAGGCTGCCCCCAGCGCCCTGAGCCGGACAGGCAGGACCCCCGCCGACTGTGAAGCGTCGACGATCAGCGGGACGCTTCTTTCGCGGCACAGCGCCGCGATCTGCTCCAACGGCAGGATATACCCGAACACATTGGAAACATGCGTGCAGACGACCGCTTTTGTCCCGGGCTTGAGAGCTTCACGGAAACAGCGGAGCGTATCCTCCGGATCAAAAAGCGTTTGTCCGGCCACGCAGATCTCTGCGCCGATATGGTGCAGCGGCCTGCGGAAGGCATTGTGCTCAAAGCCGGAGATCACCACCCTGTCTCCCGGGCCGACAAGACTCTTGATGGCCAGGTTCAGCGCATGCGTTGCATTCATGGTAAACACCACATGCTCCGCTTCTGTATCGAACATCTGCCCGGCAAGCTGACGGCAGGCAAAGAGCGCATCGGCCGCACGCATGGCAGCCGGATAACCGCCTCTGCCCGGACTTGCGCAGGAGCTGATGGCGCGCGCCGCTGCCGCCGCAACAGTTGGCGGCTTCTGAAGCGTAGTCGCTCCGGCGTCAAAATATATCACAGCGCCGTCTCCTCCAGTCTTCCGCCGTCTGACAGACGGTAGCTTTTCCCGAATGGGCGCTGCCACATGCGCAGAACAGACGCCGCCCGGCGTCCCTCTGTCCCGGGCACGCGCACCGCATAGCCGCATCCCTGTGCAGACGCCTGCGCAGGCGCGCGCTGCACCTGACAGGCAACGGCTGCGCGATGCAGAATGCTCCCGGCCGACTGGGCCGCCGTGAGGCTTCGGAATGTGAACAGATATGAGAACATATCGATCCCTCCTCTCGACAGCTTATGACCGAGTGCACGCTCCTGCGACAGCTTTCTGCGGTCAGCACGCCGAAAAAACGGCAAGGCGGCAGAAGCCCGCCGCATCGGGCGATGCAGCGGGCCGATAGGTCCTGTCCTGTTATTCAAGCAAGCAGACCGCATGTGCGGCGATCCCCTCGCCGCTGCCGGTAAAGCCGAGGTACTCCTCCGTTGTTGCCTTGACGCTGACGCGCTCCGGTTCAATGCACAGTGTGCCGGCAAGCGTGCGGCGCATGGTTTCAACGTATGGCGCGAGCTTCGGACGCTGGGCGATGACGGTCGCGTCGATGTTCCCGACGCGCCAGCCTGCCTGCCGGAGCCGGTCGCCCACGATCGCGAGCAGCTTCTGGCTGTCGATGCCGAGGTACCGGTCGTCGTGGTCCGGGAAAAGCTTGCCGATGTCGCCAAGCGCGGCGGCGCCCAGCAGCGCGTCCATGACCGCATGGGTCAGGACATCCGCATCCGAGTGGCCGTCCAACCCCTTTTCATACGGGATCTCCACACCGCCAAGGATAAGCTTTCTGCCCTCCTTCAGGCGGTGTACATCATATCCGTGACCGATCCTCACAGGCGCTGCCTCCGTTTCAGGATCACCTCTGCAACATCGAGGTCCATGGGCGTGGTGATCTTGATGTTTTCTTCGCTGCCGTCCGTCAACTGGACCTTCATGCCGAGCGCCTCCACGGCGCTGCAGTCGTCAGTCAGCATAAGATCCTTTTCTTTTGCGTTCTGAAGTGCAGCGCAGAGAAGATCGCAGTCGAACACCTGCGGCGTCTGCACGGCATAGAGCCTGCTGCGGTCCGGCGTCTCATCCACGGCTCCGCCGTCGGAGACTTTGATGGTGTCCTTGACATGGATGGCCGGCGCGGCCGCAGAGAATTTTTCAGCCTTGGCGATCGTCCGGGAGATGACCTCATCCGGCACAAGCGGCCGTGCGCCGTCATGCACGGCGACGAACTGCGTGCCCTCCGACACCGCTTCGAGCCCGGCAAGGACGGAATCCGTCCTCGTTTGGCCTCCCGGGACAACGATGCGCACCTTCGGGTACGCCGCGCAGAGCTCCGCGGTCTGCTCCATTGTCTCGCGCCGGGCGACGACAATGATCTCATCGACCAGGTGGTTGTGCTCAAACGCCTCGATCGACCGGCAGATGATCGGCATCCCGTCAAGTTTGGCAAGGATCTTGTCGATGCCGTTCATTCGTGACGCGCTGCCGGCTGCAACGATGATGGCTGCGCAGCGCGGATGGTCGAGCTTCTGCCGGATGGTCAGCGCCTTTCGGTACAGCTGGCTCAGCTTCATTGCAGCTCCTCCCCTGTTTCTTTCAGCGAGCGGACGAGCCGTTTGTACGTCTCGCCGCGGACCATGAAGTTTTTGAACTGGTCAAAGGCCGCGCAGGCCGGGCTGAGCGTGACGACGTCTCCCGGGGCCGCATGCTCCTTTGCCAGGAGGACAGCTTCGGCGAGCGTCTTCGCCTCCAGGATCTCCGGTGCGCCCGGGCGGTACTCCGGCGCACCCTGCACGGCCTGGCGGATCTTCTGCGCCGTATCGCCGCAGAGGATCAGGACCCGAACATGGGCACAAAGCTCCGGCCCGAGCACATCGAACGGAACATGCTTGTCATACCCGCCTGCAATGAGGATCAGCTTCTGGGAGAACGCATGCAGGCCCGCGATGGTGCGCGAGGGACTGGAAGCGATGGAGTCGTTGTAGTACCGGACGCCGTCCAGCTCACGGACAAATTCGATGCGGTGCTCCACGCCGCCGAAGCTGCGCGCCACGGCGGCAATGTCACTGTCCCGGGCCAGGCCCTCGACCGCGCAGGCCGCCGCCATATAGTTTTCGACATTGTGCATCCCGGGAATGCGGATCTCCGCCGCAGGGAGAATGGGCGTGCCGTTTCGCATCAGGAGGCCATTTTCCAGATACACGCCGTTTTCCGGTCTGGTCAGACGCGAAAACATCTCGACACGCCCCGGCGCAAGGGCAGCAAAGGAGCGCGTAATGTCGTTATCCATATTGAGGACAAGCTTCCCGGCGGGCGTCTGATGGAGAAAGACATTTTTTTTCGCGTCGATATATTCCTGCATATCCTTATGCACATCCAGATGATTGGGCGCAAGATTCGTCACCACGGCGATATCCGCCGAGCGCTCCATGGTCATGAGCTGGAACGAACTAAGCTCGACGACTGCCACATCCGTGGGCGCCATGTCCTGCGCATGGGGCAGCAGCGGCGTCCCGATGTTGCCGCCCAGCCACACGCGGTGCCCGGCATGCTCCAGGATCTTTGCAATG
>CADCOJ010000169.1 GCA_902803075.1 Oscillospiraceae bacterium
CCGGGTTTACATCGTCCGCGGCCGCGCGGACCTTGCGGAAGTATTCGCGCATCGTATCGCCCATGACCTGATACCACGCGTCGCGATATCGGTTCTGCCCGCCGGTGAAGATGCGCTCCGGCAGGCCGTCGAGCGTGACGCGCTCGCCCAGCGCCTCAGACAGCAGCTCGAGGTGCCGGTCGCAGAAGCAGCCGATCCCGGGCCGGACGGACAGGCAGTGCTCGTCATCCAGCATGATGAGATCGGGGCCGAGCGAGGCGAGCGCGCGGATCCACGCCTGATAGCATCGGATGTAGTCCTCGTCCGTCGGGCAGATCGCGTCGCCGCTGCAGTCCACGCCGGTGACGGAGCGGATGCGCGTCATGTGCTTTGTCCGCTGCCGCAGCGCCTCGCTCCCGACCGGCGTGCCGAAGCCGAGCGAGGTCGTCCAGATCCCGGCCTCGAAGCCGTGCGCGCGGAAGAAATCGATGCTCCGCTTCAGCCCGGCAAGGTATTCCGGATCGGGCAGGAACACCTGCTCCCGCATCGGCCAGACCCAGACCCGCCGCGCATGCATCCGCCGCAGGTCGTCCAGATATGCCTCCGGGCCGTATTCGGCGCAGTTTTTCTGCGAGAGGACGGTGTCCGGGTACAACCACGTCTGTTCCATTCTGATCTCCTCCTGAGAATTCTGTCGTTCTGCTGCAACAGCCGGGTTTTCGCAAACCCGGCTGTTCAGATCCCTTTCTCGGAATAAAAGCGTTTGTTTTCACATAGGGGCGGTCCGTGCTCCGGGTCTGCCGCGCCTTCACGGCGCGGCAAACCGGAAGCAGGTGCTTGGCGACGGAAATCAGTTCGCGGCAGCCTGCTGCGCGGTGTAGTAGTCCGCGTAGTAGCCGACGTACTCGTCCGCGCCGAGCTTCTGCAGCTCGTTGAAGTAGTCGTCAATCTCGCTGAGATCGCGTGCGCCGGTGACGAATTTGGCGATCTCCTGCACTGCGTAATCGTCGATCAGCGTCTTGAGGTCGGACAGACGGGTCGTGGTATCCTCGTCGAAGAAGCAGACGTTGGGGGTGATCTCATCCGTCTTGTACTTGCACCAGGTGTATGCCATCGCCGTGACCCACTGGTCGTTGAAGTTGTCCGTCGTGAATCTGTAATTGGCAACGTCCGTCAGAGAATCCGTGTCAAGGCCGGTCAGATCGGGGAACCACTCGCTGCTCTCGCCCTTCTCGTTGTACTCACCAAACACGAAGCAGAACGTATAGCGGGAGAAGAAGCAGTACTTGGCCTCCATGTAATGGTTGATGTTTTCCCAATCCGACTCATGCGCAACGAAGTCGGCATACCGGTTTTCCTCCAGCTCCGCGTCGTAGTACCAGCCGTCGAAGCCAAGCTGGATATCCTCCTGGTTGACAGACGGGCCGCGGAGCATGAGCTGGCCGTAATCCGGCGTGCAGAAGAAGTCCGCAATGGCGACGCAGAGCTCCGGATACTCGGTGTCCGCGCTGATGGCGAAGCCGCCGACCGAGACGGATTTGTCATTCGGCCAGAACGCGGTGTCGTTATACTCGCTCGTGAGGGGGATGCCGCCCCACCACTGCTGGCCGAACTCGCCGCCGCCGTACATGCCCGGGACCGCCTGGAACACGCCGTACATGCCGCTGGTCAGATGCGCCTTCGTGGTATCCTTGTCGAGGGTATAGAAGTCCTGCTCCATGAGGCCCTCTTCGTACATGGTGTGCATGGTCTCAAGATACTTCGGGAACGCCTCGCGGTCATACGCGGGCATCACGACCTGGCCGTTGCGGAGCATGATGGAGGTCTCCTCGGGGCCGTTCCGGCCGCCGCCCATCGAACGGTTGTAGCCGAGGGCGTTCATGATGAGGTAGGTGGGGTTGTAGCGGGCGTAGTTGCCGCCGAAGGGGACGATGTCGATGCCGTTGTCCTCGCCGTACTGCTTCTCGGCGCGCAGCATCGCCATAAATTCATCCAGCGTCTCCGAGAGCTTCTCAACGCCGGCCTTCTCCATCAG
>CADCOJ010000170.1 GCA_902803075.1 Oscillospiraceae bacterium
GTCCCTTTGCTTCTTCCCATATTGTGCGTTGTCTGTTATAATCATCCCGATAGACCGGGATAAGCAGAGGGAATAGATATGCGATTCAAAAAAATCACAACAAACGACGCGGCTTTTCTGGCCCGAGATATTCAGCGTCCCGGGATACAATCTGTATTTTGCCGAACATGATACTACGCAGGGAGATTAACGCTGACTTTATAACTTCTGACTTGTAAGTGAACGGTAACATGAATGGCAAAACAGAAGACGTTCGTACAGAACAACAATCACCTTGCCATTGCCTGTTGCAGATACACTTCCCACGCACAGAACAAAGCCCGCATTGAATCGCAGCGCAAAGCGGCTGAAGCGTATGCGGAAGCTCACAGCGTTCCGATCATGAAGACGTACGCCGACGAGACGCTGTCGGGTACTTCCGATGACCGTCCGCAGTTCCAGTTGACGTTGGCAGAGGCGAGCGGCTTCGCCCCGCCGCGCTGATCGTCCGGAAGACGGACAGAATCGCCGTTTTTTTGTGCTATGATGAATGCTCATGTGAAGACAAGCGCCTTTCCGCGCTGCAGGATGGTCAATACTATGCAAAAGAATCGTTCCAACATTTTAATAAAAGCGATCCTGATATATCTCTGTTTCCTGCTCCTGATGTTCGGCTTCGGAAAGCTGAATCATCTGATCTTTCGGCAGACCCTCCGGCAGATCAGCGGGCTCCTTGCCCTGGCCGGGCTGACATATCTGATGTTCCGGGCAAAAAACAGGATCCCCGCAAAAAAGAAAGCCGCCCGGCTGGTCGTTTCCGTTCTTATCGTCATAGCCGTCTGCTTTGTTTTGGCTGCACATGCCGTTTTTGAAACGGACAGAGAATCCACAGTGATACGCAATGGTCAAAAGAAGATCAAAGTCGAAAGCAGCTTCATCCTGTATTACGAAGTTGCTTATTACGACTACGGGACCCGGTTCTGGTACAAAGCCTATCCGTGCATACGGGAAAGCTATGATGACGGTGATCCGGACCAATGGATCTACACCGACTACTATGACGAAACCGGCGCTCTTGCTGCGCGCGTATTTGCCGATGAATGAATGTCCCCGCAGGTCAAAGCCGCACAGCACAGGGGCCGCTGCAAACCGCAGCGGCCCCTGCCGCTTTGTTGCACCCTGACCGTTCTTTGCCTTTCACGGCGGATACGCCCTGAAGGTATCACGGAGCATACCATATACGGAACATCTGCGTACTTGATTTCAATATCAGATATGGTATAATTTCTATACTGTATTGCATCAGGAGGGAGGTGCGGCCATGGAGCTGTCGGAGCTGGCGTCATACGCCAATGAGCGATACCGGATTACGGAAGAACACAAATGGGCGGACTTCCCGGGCTTCTCCGTCCTCTGCCATCCGCAGACCGGAAAATGGATCGCCCTGCTGATGCGCCAATGGGACAGTGAGCGCGGCGCGGAGATCCAGCGCTGCGACCTGAAATGCGGCAGCGACAGTCTGCTCCGCTTCCGGCAGGCCTATCTCTCCCAGCCGATCCGGATGCGGAGCGGCAAGTGGATCGGCATCGCCTTTGACGGCAGGACGGACCGTGAGATCGTCTTCCGGCTCTTCGACCGGGCCGTTGAGCAGGGGAATCCGCACGGATTCACCATGGTCCTCGCCTCGCAGCTCCCGTCCTCCGGAGCCTACCAGGACACTGCCCTGCCCTTTGCCGGGAGCGGCTATCAGCCGCCGAAGGAATCGCTCCCGGAGCGGCTGCGGCAGATGCGGCGTCTGTATGAGTATGGACGGGAATCGGTGCAGAGCCGGGCAAAGAATTTCTATCAGCAGGCCGTATGGATGCAGGATTATGAGGACGATCTGCCCTGGGAGGGCGAGTTCGTCCGGTATTTCCCCACATATCACGATCTGACCACCCGGCAGCTGCGCGGATACTTCACATGGCGCGCCCGGCTGCGCCGGGGCGACATTCAGCCGATCGCTGCCTCCGCCGCCTATATTTACCTCTATGAGCTGCTGAACGGCGTCGGTGCGGACACGCCGGAGCAGATCCTGCAGAAGCTGCGGGAATTTGAGGCCGGGTATCTGGACGCCGGGTTCGGGGATGCGCGGATGCGCGCGAATCTGCGGCGCTGGATGCTGGAATACGCCGTGCTCCAGGGTCTGCCGCAGGCGCTGGCCCGGCAGTCCGCCGACCCGGACATGATCGCATGGGACACGGCGCTTGCAGCGCTGCGCGCGCCGGATGCGCACACAGACGCGGAGGTATTTTCGGCGCTCTGCACGCTCGGCGGAAAAAAGCCGGAGAGCTCCCCCGTGCTGGCCAACGATCCGGAACGCGGCAGGCATCTGTTCAGCCAGGCATGGCGGAGCGCATGCGCGGATCATGGGCAGGATCTGTTTGCCCGCTGCTTCGGGGAACCGCAGACCCGTCCGTGGTATCCCCTCTCAAACGCTGTTTACTACGACCGGTCCGGGCAGACAGACCGGAGCTATGTGCTGGACGACTGCCGCAGCTACCGCTGCGCGCGCGGCGTCTGGCAGATGAAGGCCTATGAAAAGCCGTCCTTTGACCGCGCGCGGCTGCAGGGCTTCCTGCATGAAACAGACGCGCGTCTGCGCCGCTATCTGAAAACAGGGCGTTATCTGCGGGAGAATGCCGCCGACGCATGGGCCGCTCCGTATGCGGACGCGGTGATCGAGGCGGAGAAGCAGGCGCTGCTGGAGGCGGCCCGGCCGAAGATCACCATCGATCTGTCGGAGCTGGAGCTGATCCGCAGGAATGCGGACGCCACCCGGGACAGCCTGCTCACCGGGGAGGAGCCGGAGGACGCGGAGGCCGCTGCCGCCCCGGCGCCGGAGCCGGAACAGCCTTCGCTCCCGCTGGACGCCGTCCAGATCCGGATCCTGCGCGCGCTGCTGGCGGGCCGGGACCCGGCGGAGCTGCTCCGGAGCAGCCGAATGATGCCGTCCATTGCAGCGGACGCCATCAACGAGGCGCTGCTTGACACCTTCGGCGACACGGTGATCCTCTGCGAAGCGGACAGGCTCCTGCTGGTGGACGATTATACGGAAGAACTGAACCAATACCTTGGAGGTGCCTCTCATGGATGAACACAAAAAAGTGCCGAAGCGGATCGCGCAGACGGTGCTGAACTCTCTGAAGGGCGGCGTGGTGCCGCGCATCGGCCTGCCGTATATCACAGTGGGCCGGAAAAGCGAGATCGAGGCGCTGCTGCGGGATGTGGATATCCTTTCAGAAGGCGGCGCGTCCTTCCGGTTCATCGTCGGACGCTACGGCAGCGGCAAGAGCTTCCTTCTGCAGACCATCCGCAGCTATGTGATGGACCGGGGCTTCATTGTGGCCGACGCGGACCTGTCCCCGGAACGGCGCCTGCAGGGTACCCGCGGGCAGGGTCTTGCCACCTACCGGGAGCTCATTTCCAATCTTTCCACCAAGACCCGGCCGGAGGGCGGGGCGCTGACGCTGGTGCTGGACCGGTGGATCAGCGCCGTGCAGAACGAAGCGCTTCAGCAGACGGGCCTCTCGCCCGACGATCCTGCGCTGGCTGCCGCGACAGACAGAAAAATCTATGCCGTGACCGCCTCTGTCAGCGAGCTGGTGCATGGCTTTGAATTCGGGCGGCTCCTCTCTGCCTACTACCGCGCCTATGTGACCGGCGACGACGAGACCAAGGCGAAGGTCGTGCGCTGGTTCCGCGGAGAATACACCCTGAAGAGCGAAGCGCGGGAGGCGCTTGGCGTCAACATGATCATCACCGACGACGACTGGTACGACTATCTGAAGCTCTTTGCCGCCTTTTTCCGGCTGGCGGGCTACGCCGGCCTCTTTCTGATGATCGACGAGCTGGTGAATCTCTACAAGATCCCCAA
>CADCOJ010000171.1 GCA_902803075.1 Oscillospiraceae bacterium
GCCCGTGCGGCCGTTGCCGGTCTGCACCTCGTCCACGATCAGAAGGATGTCCTCCTGCGCACAGAAAGCGGCGAGCCCCTTCACATACGCCTCGTCCAGCGTCACCACGCCGCCCTCGCCCTGGATGCACTCGATCATGACGGCGGCGGCCTTCTGTTCCAGCGCCAGGCGCTTCGTCCCCTCCAGATCGTTCGCGTCCGCATGGACAAAGCCGGGCGTCAGCGGCTGGAACAGCTCGTGATAATGCTCCTGGCCGGTGGCGGCCAGCGTGGTGAGCGTGCGGCCGTGGAAGCTGTTTTTGAGGGTGACGATGGTGAAATGGTCGGCGCCCTTTTTCTCCGCGGCATATTTGCGCGCGGCCTTGATGGCGCCCTCGTTCGCCTCCGCGCCGGAATTGCAGAAGAACACCTTCCGCAGGCCCGTGCGCGTGCAGAGCATCTGCGCCAGGACGGCGCAGGGCTCGGTATAATAAAGGTTCGACATGTGCTGCACCCGCGAAAGCTGCGCCGTGACGGCCTGCCGCCACGCATCGTCCGCGATGCCGAAGGCCGTCACGCCGATGCCGCTGCCCAGGTCGATATAGCGCCGGCCGCGCTCGTCATAGACCTCGGAGCCCCGCCCCAGGGCGATCTGCACCGGGAAACGCGCGTAGGTGTTCGCAACATAGGTCTGATCGATGGTTTTGATGTCGCTCATTCTAGTTCCTCCCCGATGACCATGGTTCCGGCGCCCTCGTCCGTCAGGATCTCCATGAGGATCGCATGCGGCACGCGGCCGTCCATGATGATGACGCGCCGGACGCCGCGGTGGATCGCCTCGATGCAGCATTCGACCTTCGGGATCATGCCGCCGGATATGACATTCTGTTCAAACAGCTTCACCGCCTCATGGATCGTCATCTGCGGGATGAGCGTGGCGGGATCGTCCTTATCGCGCAGGACGCCCGCAATATCCGTCATCATGATCAGACGCTCGGCCCCCAGCGCCCCGGCGATGAACGCCGCGGCGGTATCGCCGTTGATGTTGTAAGTGTTGCCCTCGCTGTCGCAGCCCAGGGTGGAGACGACGGGGATATACCCCTTCTCCAGCAGGTCCATCACGGGATCGATGTTCACCCTTGTGATGCTGCCCACAAAGCCCAGGCGTTCATCCTTCCTTTTCGCCTCGATGAGCCGCCCGTCCATGCCCGAAATGCCCATGGCGCGGCCGCCCTTGACCTCCAGCAGGTTCACAAGCGTTTTGTTCACCTTGCCGGCCAGGACCATCTGCACGATGTCGATGGTCTGCCGGTCGGTGACGCGCAGGCCGTCGACAAACTCGGGCGCTTTGCCCAGCTTTTTCATCATGTCGCTGATCTCCGGGCCGCCGCCGTGCACCAGCACGACCTTCACGCCCACCAGCCACAGCAGGACGATGTCCTCCATCACCTGCTGGCGCAGCTGCTCGCTGACCATGGCGTTGCCGCCGTATTTGACCACGACGATCTTGCCGTTGTACCGCCGGATATACGGCAGCGCCTGCGTCAGGACCTGCGCACGCTGCGCGTTGGAAAACTCCTGCGTCTGCATCATGTCCTGTACTCCCCGTTGATCTTCACATATTCATAGGTCAGATCGCAGCCCCATGCGGAGGCGGACGCGGCGCCGCCGCCGAGCGTGACGGCGATCTCGATCTCCTTTTCACGCAGGACCTTTTTTGCCAGCTCCTCGGAGAAGGGCACGCCCGCGCCGTCCCGGCAGACCTCCACGCTCCCCGCGGCGGACCGGAACGACACGCCGATCTTCGTCACGTCCAGCGCCGCGCCGCTGTAGCCCAGCGCGCAGAGCACGCGGCCCCAGTTGGCGTCCTCGCCGAACATGGCGGCCTTTGTCAGGCTGGAGCAGACGACGCTCTTGGCGGCCAGACGCGCGGTCTGCAGATCCTGCGCCCCGGTGACGGTGCACTCGATCAGCTTCGTGGCGCCCTCGCCGTCGGCGGCAATGGCGCGGCAGAGCCAGACGTTCACGGTGTTGAGCGCCTGCATGAAGGTCTCAAAGTCCGCGCCCTCGGCGGTGATCTCGTCGTTGCCGGCCAGGCCGTTGGCCAGGATCGTGACCATATCGTTGGTGGAGGTGTCGCCGTCCACGCTCGTCATGTTGAAGGTGTTCCGGACGTCGCCCTGCAGCGCCTTGCGGAGCATGGCGGCGGAGATGGCCGCGTCCGTCGTCAGGAAAACGAGCATCGTGGCCATGTTCGGGTGGATCATGCCGCTTCCCTTGGCGATGCCGCCCAGGCGGCAGGTCTTCCCGCCAAGGGTAAATTCCACGGCGATCTGTTTTTTCTGCACGTCGGTGGTCATGATGGCCTCGCAGGCGGCGGTGCTGCCCTCGGGGCTGAGCGCCTGCGCCAGCGGCCCCACCGCCGCGGCAATGGGCGCGACGTCCAGCTTCTGGCCGATGACGCCCGTGGAGGCGACCACCACATCCTCCGCGCGGATGCCCAGCGCGTCGGCGGCCAGGCGGCTCATCTGCACCGCCACGGCCTCGCCGTCGGCGTTGCAGGTGTTGGCGTTGCCGCTGTTGCAGATCACGGCCTGCGCCAGGCCGTCCTGCAGGTGGCGCTTCGTCACAAGCAGCGGCGCGCCCTTGACCAGGTTCGTGGTATAGACCGCGGCGGCCTGCGCCGGGACGCGGCTGAAGATCAGCGCCAGATCCTTTTTCGTGCGGTTTCTGCGGATGCCGCAGTGGACGCCCGCGGCGGTGAAGCCCTGCGCGGCGCACACGCCGCCTTCGATGAGTTTCATGTGGTTCCCTCCTCAAGCACAAGGCCTGTCGTCTCCTCCAGGCCAAGCAGGATATTCATGTTCTGAATGGCGGCGCCCGAGGCGCCCTTGCCGAGATTGTCAAAGCGGGCGATGAGCAGCAGACGTTCGCTGTTTCCCTCCACGCTGATCTCCATGTCGTCGCGGCCGGACAGGTCGTTGCTTCCGGCCATGGCGCCGCAGTGCTCCGTGTAGCGGACCACCGGCCCGCGGAACTGCGCGCGGTAGACCGCGCGGACGTCCTCCGCGGTGCCCCGCAGCTGCCGCGCGAACAGCGGGACCGTCACGGTCATGCCGCTGTAATAGTCCGCGACGACGGGGCAGAACACCGGCGTGACCGTCAGGCCGCTGATGCGCGTCATCTCGGGCAGGTGCTTGTGCGTCTGCCCCAGCGCATACTGCCGCGGCGCATCCAGCGCGGCGGGACGGCCCGCGGCCTCATATTCCGCGATCATCTTTTTCCCGCCGCCGGAATAGCCCGTCACGGAAAAACAGGTCAGCGCCGTGTCCGGCGCCAGCAGCCCCTCCCGCACCAGCGGCTCCGTGAGCGCAAGGAAGCCGCTGGCATGGCAGCCGGGATTGGCCACGCGGCGGCTGCGCGCGATACGCCCGCGCAGATCCGCCAGCTCCGGGAAGCCGTACACCCAGCCCTCCGCCGTGCGGTGGGCCGTGGAGGTGTCGATCACGGCGGTGCCGAAGTCCGCCAGCGCAGCCGCCTCCTCCGCCGCCGCGTCCGGCAGGCACAGGAACGCCACGTCCGCCGTGTTCAGCATTTCCCGCCGCGCCGGAACGTCCTTGCGCAGCGCCTCCGGGAGCGTGAGCAGGCGCACGTCCGTCCGTGCGCGCAGCCGGTCCGCAATGCGAAGGCCGGTGGTGCCGGCGCTGCCGTCAATGAAGACCTGGATCATGATACTCACCGCCTCTGAATTTTTATGCGGTGAGTATACGATACTATTCTGAAAAAGTCAAGTGTCCGCCTGTATAATATACATAATATTCAGATATTCATTCACTTATACAAACAGGCGGCGCCAGCCGACGCCGCTTTTGTGCCATGCGGAGAAAAGAAAACCCGCCTGTAAAAAAAAGCCATCCGCGGGCCC
>CADCOJ010000172.1 GCA_902803075.1 Oscillospiraceae bacterium
CTTCTTCGGCGGCAGCCTCAACAAGCTCGCCGGCGGCGTCGGGCAGGTCTCCGTCAATGTGACCTCGCAGACGTTCCGCGCGTATTCCGCGCCGCTGGTCCGCTTCTTCGACGGCTTCACCGGCCCGGTGCGTCTTGGGACGCTCCTGTTTTCCTATGGCTTTTTGACCTACGTCGCCATTGTGCTGGCCGTGCTCATCTGGTACTTCCTGTCCAGAACGCGCACGGGTCTGAGCCTCCGCGCCGTGGGCGAAAACACCGGCACGGCGGATGCCGCAGGCATCAATGTCACCAAGTACAAGTATCTTGCCACCTGCCTTGGCGCGGGCATCTCGGGGCTCGGCGGCACCTACTATGTCATGAACTACATCAAGGGCACCTGGGAAAACCAGCGTACCATTGAAGCCCTGGGCTGGCTGGCCGTCGCGCTTGTCATTTTTGCCACATGGAAGTCGCTGCGCGCCATCTGGGGCTCGTACCTGTTCGGCGTGCTGTACTGGATCTACAACTATATCCCGAACCTCAAGCGCAGCACGCTGGAGCTTTGCAAGATGCTGCCGTACGTCGTCACGATCATCGTGCTGCTGGCTGTGTCCATGCGCAAAAAGCGGGAGGATCAGCCGCCGCAGTCGCTGGGCCTGCCCTATTTCCGCGAAGAACGGTAAAAAACCGTCTGCTCCCGCGTTCCGGATTGGAACGCGGGAGTTTTTTGTAACATCGGCGATTTTTCTGCGTCATTACAGACAAAGGGCTTCTCAGGAGGTGGCATCATGGACGATCCGGACATCATCCGCCTGTTTTTTTCACGCTCCGAACAGGCGATCGCTGAGACGCGAAGCAAATACGGCGCCTACTGCATGGCCATTGCACGCAGCATCCTCGGCCGCCCGGAGGACTGCGAGGAATGTCTGAACGACGTGTGGCTGAAGCTGTGGCATACGATCCCGCCGCAGCAGCCGCGCTGCCTGCGCGCGTTTGCCGGAACGGTGACGCGCACGCGGGCGCTGAGCATCTGCCGCGCGTCGCATGCGCGCAAGCGCGGCTCAGGCGTGCCGGAGCTGGCGCTTGCAGAGCTGGAGGCCTGCATCCCGCAGCGCAGCGCCGAAGAGGAAGCCGCCGCGCGGGCGCTGCCTGCGCTGCTGGACCGCTTTCTCGCCGGGCTTCCGAAGCGTCCGCGCGTCATATTTGTCAAGCGCTACTGGTATCTTCTGCCGATCCGGCAGATCGCCGCAGAGGTCGGCTGCCGTGAGGGCGCCGTACGGACAAGCCTGTTCCGCACCCGCGCGCAGCTGCGGGCCATGCTGGAGAAGGAGGGATTTTGCGTATGAAAGAGGATCTGCTCGCGCTCGTCGGTCAGATCGACGCGCGCTTCATTGAGGAAGCAGCCGACTGCATGCCGCGGCACCGCAGGCGTGTGCCCGCGTGGGCTGCCGCCGCGGCAGCCCTGCTGATCTGTGCAGTCCCGGCCGGGCTGCTGCTGCATGCGCGCCGGGCAGCCGCGCCCCAACCGCCGGTCCTGGAGCAGGCCAAGGCGGAGCGGGAGGCCGCGCTCCCGTATGATCGCAGCGACGGCGAAAGGGATGCCGCGCAGGCGCTGGCCGCGCTTTCCATCGGCGCGCTGCGCCTCGGCCAGACGGCAGAAGCGGCAGAGGCCGCTCTCGGCGCGCCGGACGCGATGTCCAACTCCGGCCCCGTCAAGTATGCGGACGGCGTTACGCGCGTGTGCTGGTTCTACTACGGGCAGGATGACGATCCATTTGCCCTGCGGCTGGAATTCGCGGACAACGGCGAGGGATGGGCGCTCAATGAGATCTGGGCCAGAGAAGAGCCGGCCGGCGGCCTGCCGCTGGGCATCCGCCTTGGGGATGACCGGCAGCGCGTGCGCCAGGCGCTCTGCGCCGACGAAGCATTCGCCTCCTGCTTGCAGGAAACGGACGCGTCGCTCTGCCTCCGTGCGGGACATCTGAGCCTGAGCGTGTGGTTCTCGGAGACAGGCGAAGCGGAAAGCGTGATCCTGGGGCCTCTGTTCCCGCCTCCCCCGTTTGAAGACGTGCCGCCCGAGCCGGAGCCAGGCCCCTTTGCAAGCGCGCAGATCACCGTCTGGCGCCGGTCAGAGGGCGTCTGGCGCAGCATGGAGCTGACAGACCGCGCGGCAAAATACATCGAGGTCCAGTTCGGCATTGAGGATCTGCAGCCCTGGAGCTATGACGGCGATGCACCGGACTGGGTCGTGGATTTCCACAACGGAACCGTCGTGTGCTTCTATGGCA
>CADCOJ010000173.1 GCA_902803075.1 Oscillospiraceae bacterium
AGGCGACGCACTTGCTCTCGTCCACCTTTGCGACAAAGTTGGACCGGATGACGTCCCGCGCGCCGAACATCAGGCCCACGCGCAGGCCGAAGCAGGAGCACGCGCAGCAGTTGCAGATGGCCGAGCTCTCGCCGGCCTCTTCAATGTTGGGCATGTCGTGCATGAGGCCGTTGTCCTCGGCGCGCTTGATGATCTCCAGGACCTCCTCGCGCGTGACCTGGCGTCCGCGGCCCGTGCGGATATACTGCTCGGCGCCCTTGCCCATCTGGATGCACATGTCCTCCTCCAGATGGCCGCAGCCCTCGCCGATGGTGCGGCGGGACGCGCGGCAGGAGCACGGGGAGACGGAGAAAATGTCGTATTTGTTGAGATAATAGCTGAGCTTGTCGTAATCACGGACGTTCGGGATGTCCTTGATGGCGCTTTCAATGGGCACCACGCGCATCAGGCCGTAGCCGTTCGGCATGAGCGGCGCCATGGTCTCCATACGGATGCGGGTGTATTCCTCGAACGCACGGCCCACCTCGGGATGCGTTTCAAGCAGCTCCCGGTTGTTGACCAGCATCTCCATGATGCCGGGGGCAAAGATCTGCATGTAGTAGTGGTCGCACTGGTCCTTTTCGTCCCATGTCACGCGGAACACGCCGATCCATGCGAGATGATCGGCCAGCTTTTTGACCTCCTCCTCGCTCTTGCCGACCTTCTTTGCCAGCCATGCGGCGGTGCGCTCCTTGCGCAGGCCGGCGGCGATGGCAACGTCGGCTTCATCGTCGGTGACGATGTTCGCCAGGGAGTAGTATTCCGGGGCGTTCTCATCGATCTTGTTGACAACGCCGGTCAGGCCGCCGACGACCTTGGCCAGTTTGACGATCTTGGGTCTGAGCTCAGCCATATTGCATTCCTCCAAATCTCTGTATGTTCTGTGTTTTCTGTTTATCCAGCAACAAGTCCTCTTCTTGTCAGCTTACGCGTGAAAGGCGGCGACCTGCGCGCGCAGATAGCCGAACCACGGCTCCATGCCCTCGCCGGTCTTTGCACTGTAGGGGAAGATCTCGATCTTCGGGTTGCGCATGCGCGCATACTGGCAGACCTTGTCCATGTCGAAATCGAAATACGGCAGGACGTCGATCTTGTTGATGAGCAGCACGTCGCAGACCTCGAACATCAGGGGGTATTTGAGCGGCTTGTCATGCCCCTCCGGCACGGAGAGGATGACGGCGTTTTTTGCCGCGCCGGTATCGAATTCCGCCGGGCAGACCAGGTTGCCCACGTTTTCCAGCACCACGAGGTCAAGCCCGTCGGCGCCGAGCTCGCGCACGCCCTGGCGCGTCATGTCGGCGTCAAGGTGGCACATGCCGCCGGTGTGCAGCTGGATGACCTTCACGCCGGACGTGCCGATGGTGCGCGCGTCCACATCGGAGTCGATGTCGGCCTCCATGATGCCGATCTTCATCTCGTCCTTCAGCGCGGCGATGGTGCGCATGAGCGTGGTGGTCTTTCCCGAGCCGGGCGACGACATGAGGTTCAGAAGGAATGTGCCCTTCTGCTTCATCTCGGCGCGCAGCAGGTCGGCGTCCTTATTGTTGTCGGCAAAGATGCTCTGTTTGACTTCGATCACACGGACTGCATCCATGCGGATCCCTCGCTTTCTGTTGTTCAGTAGTGCAGGCTCAGCTGGAAGCAGGGCTTGCCGAGCCGGCCCGAAAAGGTGCGCAGCGTATCGTTCCCGCCCAGCTCCACGGCAATGGTCTGCCCCAGACGCGCCTCCTGCAGGTGCGCGATGCGGATCTGACGCAGCGGCAGATCGCGGAAGGCGTCCGGCAGCAGATCCTCAGCCAGGTCGAGATAGCGGATATTGTTCATGTGGCCGTTGAGGTCGAGATAGCTGTAGGGCACGGTGAAGGAGACCTCCGCCTGCGCCGGGCAGACGGCCGGATTCTGCGGCAGGGGCAGCTGGTCCGCCCGGTCCATGCCGGGCAGGGATATGCCGTGCTCCTCCGGAAAGACAAAGGCGCGCGTCCCGGCGTCCAGCAGCACCCACAGCGCGCTCGCGCGCACCAGGCGCTCGCCGCGCTCGGTGCGCAGCTCCGAATAGCGCGGGAACAGCACGTGCATCGTCTGCCCCGGCCACGAGGTCAGCACGACGCGCTCGTCATAGGCGGGCAGGCGGTCGATCTCGATCTGCTGGCGCGTGACCGCCCACAGCAGCCCCCGGTCGAGCGTCTTTTCCCGGCCCATGCCGAGCTGCTCGGTGTGGTGGATGGCGGCCTGCTGCAGAAGCAGCAGAAGGCTTGACGGGCGCAGCGTCCGCCGGGCGTCCACCAGATCGTTCTCAATGCGCAGCGTCTGCTCCAGTGCGTTCATTTTTTGTATTTGATGATGGCGTCCACGACGTCGCCCAGCGTGGAGAGCTTCTGCCACTGGCGGTTCGGGATCTTGACGTCGAAGAGCGCTTCGAGCTTGCAGATGACCAGGATAAAGTTCATCGAGTCCATACCCATGTCGGTGTTGACGACGGACGCCTCCGTCAGCTCCGTGCCGTCCAGCTCGGGCAGGCAGTCATAGATCACCTTTTTGGTCTGTTCCAGAATTTCAGCGCGTTCCATGGTTCAGTTCCTCCTGCAGCTGCCAGCGCCTGAGCTTTCCAGTGGCCGTGCGCGGCAATTTTTTTGGATAGGGGATGACCGCGGCGATCTGCTGGCCGCGGGGATACTGTGCGTTGAAGGCTGCCAGCGCCGCGTGCACACGCGTTTCGTCGGCGCTGTCCGCTTCAAGGACGAGCGCCGGCTTCCCGCCGGAGAGCACCACGGCCAGCGACGCCGTCTGCAGCGCGGCGGAGAGCTTTGCCTCATACTCCGGGCAGAAGATCTTGCTGCCGTCGGCCAGGACGAGCACGTCTTTTTTCCGGCCGGTGATGTGGAGCCTGCCCGCCCCGTCGAGAAAGCCCAGGTCCCCGGTGTGCAGGACGCCGTTCTGGAGCACGGCCTGCGTGGCGGCGGGGTCCTTGTAGTAGCCCTGCATCATGCAGGTGGGCGCACGCAGCAGCACCTCCCCGTCCGGGGCGATCTCCGCCGTGTCGTCCGGGCAGAGCTCCATGGCATAGGGGTCGCCGGAGGTGGAGAGGGCAACGCCGCTGCTGGTCTCCGTCAGGCCGTAGCCGAAGCTGACCGAAAGCCCGGCCGCCCGCGCCCCGTCCAGCAGCGCGGACGGGCAGTCGCCGGCGCCGATGAGTACGAGCCGCAGTTCCGGGTTGAGGAGCTTCTGCTTCATGAGGAAGCCGAACAGCAGCGGCACCGCCGGCAGGACCGTCGGGCGGAAGAACGCGCAGTCCTGCGCGTAATACCGCGCGCCGCGCCCCAGCGCCACGCACGCCCCGCAGCAGAGGCCCCACAGCAGCCCGCACACGAAGCCGAACACATGCGCCAGCGGCAGCATGCACAGCACGGTATCCTCCGGCCGGACAGGGAGCTTCATCGAGCCGTTCCAGGCGCTGGCCATCAGGCTTCCGTCCGTCAGGACGACCGCGCGTGCCTGCGCCGTGGTCCCGGAGGTGAAGAAGAGGATACGCCCCGCGCCCTCCGTCACGCCTGTGCCGGGCGCTGCGCGCAGCGCCTGCGCCAGCTCCTCGTCCGCACACCAGATCCGGTCCGCGTCCGACGCACGCACAAGCAGCGCCAGCGTCTCGTCGGGCAGCATCCCGTCGAGCAGGACGGTCTGCATCCCGGCCAGGACGGAACCGAAGATCTCCGTGACGCAGGCGGCGCTGCCGTCGCACACCACGGCAAGGCACGTGCCGCCGTCTGCGCGCAGGCGTTCGGCGGCCTGCTCGGCCGCGCGAAGCAGCTGCGCGAAGCTCAGGCATCCCTCCGGCGCGTCCGCGCTCGCGAGCGCGGGCCGGTCGCCGCGCAGGGCGGCCATCGTGCGCAGAAGATGCGCAAACCCGGTGAATCGGAGCATGGCAGTCCCACCTTTATATCATATAAAAGCAGTATAGCATGTCCGCAGGCAAAAGACAAGAATTGGAATTCGGAAAAACCGATTATCCGGCGGATTCTTTCCGGGCTGCGTTTTTTCGGGCGGGAAGGTGCCGAAAAATCTGTGGGAATACTTGTCATTGGATGGAAAATGATGTATGATAAGGACAGCATTTCATCCAAAGTTATCGGATCACATCTTAACAGAATTGGAGAGGTTGCATCAATGGATCGGAACACAAGGATCTGCATCATCGGCGGCGGCCCTGCAGGGCTTTCCGCGGGCATGTATCTGGAGAAGAAAGGCTACACCAACTACACCATCCTCGAGCGCGCCGACCGCGTGGGCGGCAAGTGCTGGTCGCCGCATTACAACGGCCGCCGCTATGAGATGGGCGCCATCATGGGCGTGCCCTCCTACTACGCCGTGCACGACGTGGAGGAGTTCTGCGGCA
>CADCOJ010000174.1 GCA_902803075.1 Oscillospiraceae bacterium
CATGTGGAAGGGCGCGGAAAGGATCCGGTTCGGCATTTACGCCTGCAGCCCGGAGGATTCCAGCTTCCGCGCCGTATTCACGGATCTGGCGCTGACGGAATGCGCCTGGCCCGCCCATGACGGGCAGCAGCCGGACTGACCGGCCGTGTCAACCGAAAAAACCCGGGGATGCTGCGGATGCAGCATCCCCGGGTTTTCCGCTTATTCAGCGTTTCTTCTCTGCCAAAAGATAAAGCATCTTTGCGACCTCACCGCGGGTGACGTTCCCGGACGGGTTCAGACGGCCGTTGGAGCCGGCGATGATCTTCTGATCGACCATCTGCGCCAGCGCCTTCTCCGCCCAGGAGGCCACGGACGCGCGGTCGGTGAATCCGTCGAGCACGCGCGTGCTGGCCTCCGGGAACGAGGCCGTGCGTGAAAGGATCGTCATGGCTTCCTGGCGGGTGATCGTCCCGTTCGGATCGGCATAGAGCACGCCGCCCCGGGAGGTGCCGCTCAGGTAGCCCAGGCTCGTGGCCGCGCGCACCGCGTCCAGCGCCCAGGAGGCGATCCGGTCCGTATCCGCGTAGGCAAGCGGCGCTGCGGAATAGGCCGTGAGATCCGTGCCGAGATAGCGCATGAGCGCGACAATGAATTCCTGCCGCGTCATGGTGACGTTGGGCCGGTAATAGAGCTTTCCGCCGACGGTCGAGCCCTGCAGCGTCCCGGCAAAATAAAGACTGTTGATGTACTGCTCGGCCCAGTGGCCCTTCACGTCCTCAAAGGGCTGGCCGGGACTGACCGTGACCTCCACACTGGCAGTCCGCTCGCCGTAGGAGGCCGTCAGCACGCCGGTGACGTTTTTCGTGACGTCCGCCGCGCGGAAGGTCCCGTTGGCGTCGACGCTCCCGATCTCCTCAGACACGCTCCAGCGGAAGCTGCTGTCGCTGGCATAGACGGCAGCGCCGTGATAGGCCGCAGTCGCCTGCAGCTTTGTCTCCGAACCGCCGGGCACATGGAGCGTCCTGCGCGCAGTCTTTTCTCCCTCAAGCACAACGGAGACTGAGCTGACCTCCGTAAGCACCGAGTAGCGTGCCTGGGTGGTGAGTGCGCCGCAGCTGGCTGAAAGCGTCACCTGTCCGGAAGCGTTTGCCGCCACGCGGAACACGCCCGTCTGATCCACCTCGGCATTCTCCGCCTGATAGCTCACCGTGCCGGGAAGCTCGCAGGCCATGTAGCTGCCGTCCGTGGCGCGGACGGCCGTGGCAAGCTTCGCATTCGGGAGGACATAGCCCTGCCAGGGATAGAGGAACAGCTTTTCCGCAGGCCCTGCCGCCGTTTTGGAGCGGACAAGGAAAATGAAGTTTGCGCATTCGCGCAGCTTGCCGTCGGAGGGCACATTCGCCGTGGAGCCGGAGGTATAACCGGGATAGGTCACACCCATCGCCGTGGACCCGCCGCCGTCCAGATTCAGCGCGCTGACGCATCCAAGCGCCTGCATCCGCCCGGCCAGATCCGAGAGCTTCACGCCCTTCGAGCCGCCGGCCTCATCCACCGTGTAGAAAATGACGGAGCCGTCCTGCCGGATGCCCACTGCCGTGCGGGCGACGGTCTTGTCCGCCGAATCGAGCGTGAAGGTGGTGCAGAGCTCCCCGCGCTCCAGCAGCAGATCCCCGCCGGCGCAGGCATACTGCACGTCCTTCCACTGCTCCGAGCAGACCACTTCGATGCTCAGCCGTTCCCCCATCTGCAGCGCCTTCATGCGCTCAAGCGCGTTCTGATAGATCGTGGCCTCGGAGATGGCCAGCAGGAACCCGTTCTCCGGGATCGCGCAGGACTGCGTGTCCTCCACCATGCCGATGACCTCCAGCTCAACGGAGCCGCCCAGCCGCAGCTGCGCCTTCGCCTCGCCCACCGGACGCAGGACGACATGGTACGCCTTGACGGTGTTCTTCGTCCGGTAGTCGTAATCGGCGGAATAGAGGATGATTCCGTTGCTGTCGGTGAGTGTTTTGTTGTAGTGCAGCGGCGTGCGGCTGCTGCCGCTGATCAGGTCCACCTCCAGACCGGGCGCGCCGATCACGGCGGAGCCGTCCGCATAGAAGCCCACTGCGGCGCCGTCCCCGCTGGTGCGGAGGACGCCGTCCGTCACCACAAGGCCGTACGGGATTCCCGTGGTACGGTCAAAGAACGATCCGTTGATCGCTGCGACCATCGCATAGCCCTGGTCCTCCAGGTATTTCACGGTCTTGTCCATGGCGCTCGTGCCATAGAGCGTCGAGCCGTAGGCCACGACCGGTCTGACCGCCTTCTCCGGGCGGTATTCCAGGATGTTCTCGTGCAGATCCTCCTGCGTATCCAGCAGCGCTGCAGAGGCCGTATAGCGCACGGAATCCGCCAGCGCAAGCGTCGCGTCCGTCACCGGCGTGACCGCTGCCGCGGCCTGCGTGCAGAGCAGCACGGCCGCCAGCAGCCCGGCGAACCATCTGATCGCGTGTTTCTTCATCATCAAACATACTCCTTTCTTCGGCCCATGCGCCGGAGTGCTGTTTCTCTCTGTTCGGTCTTATGTTAACATAATAGTGTCAAAATGTAAATAACTTTGTTGCAGGAAGATCCCGAACGTCGGAAATGTGCTGAACTGGTACTGCGCACAAGCTCCTGCGGGTGCGGCTGTCTGCACAGAAGAAAGTCGTTGTCTGTCAGGAAAAAAGACTTGACAGCGGGCGTGGATTCCTGTACAATAAGCTCTGCTGTAAAGGCAAAAAATTGACAGCCGGGGAGGCAGACCGATGAAACAGGACGCGCTGCAGATGACGCTTCTGTTCGACTACTACGGCGACCTGCTGACCGACCGGCAGAAGCAGTGCTTCGACCTGTATTACAACCAGGATCTGTCCCTCAGCGAGATCGCCGCCGAGACCGGCACCACCCGCCAGAGCGCCCACGACACGCTCACGCGCGCCGCCGCGCTTCTGGAGAGCTTCGAGCAAACGCTCGGCTGCATCGCGCGCGACCGGCGCACGCAGAAGACCGTCCGGCAGATCCTTGCAGCCGCGCAGGCGCTCCGGTCCGTTCCGGGCGCGCAGGCGCTGGCGGACGAGATCCTGCAGTCCGCCGGAGAATTAAAGGAGTAAGCTATGGCATTTGAAGGCCTGACCGAAAAGCTCTCGAACGCATTCAAAAAGCTCCGCGGCAAGGGCCGTCTGAGCGAGGCCGACGTCAGGGAGTCCATGCGCGAGATCCGCATGGCACTGCTGGAGGCCGACGTCAACTACAAGGTTGTCAAAGATTTCATCCGCCAGACCACCGAGCGCTGCGTCGGCACAGACGTGCTCGAAAGCCTCACGCCCGCGCAGATGATCGTCAAGATCGTCAACGAGGAGCTCACCGCCCTCATGGGCAGTGAAAACCAGAAGATCAAGCTTGCCTCCCAGCCGCCCACGGTCGTGATGCTTGTCGGCCTGCAGGGCTCCGGCAAGACCACCAACGGCGCGAAGCTGGCAGGCCTGTTCAAAAAGCAGAACCGCAACCCCCTGCTCGTGGCCTGTGACATCTACCGCCCCGCCGCCATCCGGCAGCTGCAGGTCGTCGGTGAGCAGCTGGGCATCCCCGTCTTTGAGATGGGCCAGACCAACCCCGTCGACATTGCAAAGGCCGCCGTCGCCCACGCCGTGCGCCACGGCAACGACATGGTCTTTCTCGATACTGCCGGCCGCCTGCATGTGGATGAGGCGCTGATGGACGAGCTCAAAGCCATCCGCGCAGCCGTCCATCCGCACGAGATCCTGCTCGTGGTCGATGCGATGACCGGCCAGGACGCCGTGAACGCCGCAAAGACATTTGACGAATACCTCGACATTTCCGGCGTCCTGCTGTCCAAGCTCGACGGCGACGCAAGAGGCGGCGCGGCGCTCTCCATCAAAGCGGTCACCGGCAAGCCGGTCAAATTCATCGGCACCGGTGAAAAGCTCGACCAGATCGAGCCCTTCCATCCGGGCCGCATGGCCTCGCGCATCCTCGGCATGGGCGACATGCTGACGCTCATTGAAAAAGCGGAGGCCGCGTTCGACGCCAAAAAGGCCGAGGAGCTGGAGCAGAAGCTCCGCACCAGCAAGTTCACCCTCGCCGATTTCTACGATCAGCTCGTCCAGCTCAAGGGCATGGGCAGCCTGCAGGACATTGCCGGGATGATGCCGGGGATGAACGCAGGCGCTCTGAAGGGCGCGCAGATCGACGAAAAAGCGCTCTCCCGCACGGAGGCCATCATCCAGTCGATGACGCCCTATGAACGGGAGAACCCCTCCGTTCTCAACCACAGCCGCAAGCGCCGCATCGCCGCAGGCGCCGGCATCAAGGTTGAGGACATCAACCGCCTTCTCAAGCAGTTTGAGATGATGAACCAGATGATGAAGCAGTTCTCCGGCCCGAACGCTGCGAAAAAAATGAAGCGCATGGGCAAGATGGGCGGCTTCCCGGGTCTGCCGGGCATGTAAGCGTCGTTTCAGCTACAAAACCGTTTAGCTTTACGAATAACATCAAACGAACAACTATTGGAGGAACAACAAATGGTTAAGATCAGACTCAGAAGAATGGGCGCCAAGAAGGAGCCGTACTACCGCATCGTCGTTGCCGATTCCCGCTTCCCGCGCGACGGCCGCTGCATCGAAGAGCTCGGCACCTATGATCCGAAGAACGAAGCCAACGCCATTACCATCGACGCAGAAAAGGCCAAGCAGTGGATCAAGAACGGCGCGCAGCCGTCCGACACCGTCCGCGGTCTTCTCAAAAAGGCGAACGTGCTGTAATCCGGGAGTATCGACATGAAGGATCTTTTGCTGTACATGGCAAAAAGTCTGGTCGACAATCCCGACAGCGTCACGGTCACCGAGATCGAAGGCGAAACCACAGTCCTTGAGCTCCACGTCGCGCCCGAGGATATGGGCAAGCTGATCGGCCGTCAGGGCCGCATCGCAAAGGAGATCCGAACGATCATCAAATCCGTTGCGCAGCGGACAGGACAGAAGGTCAGTGTCGAAATCGTCGACTGACTGATAAGCGACAAAACAGGGGCCGCTGCATTCTGCAGCGGCCCTGTTCTTTTGCCGCAGCACAGAAAAACGTGCCTGTGGACGGGTGACGGCGTGCGAAAGGGTCCGGTTCCCCTTTTTACACGCCCCCCGCCGGGACGATGCTCGGCTGCAGTCCCTCGCCCGATTTTGCAGTATGCGCTTTTTTGTCTTGTATTGCGCGGGAAAAGGCGATATACTGAATGAAACAAGACTGTTTTGATGAGGAAGCCTATGAAACAAGCATATCTGGAAACCGGAAAGATCGTTTCCACACACGGCGTGCGCGGAGAGGTGAAGATCCTTCCCTGGGCCGACAGCCCGGATTTTCTTCTGCAGTTCGATACCGTTTTCCTGCGCGGCACGCCGTATGGCGTGGAGTCCTGCCGCGTGCAGAAAAGCTGCGTGCTGATGAAGCTGGCGGGCGTTGATACCGTGGAGGCCGCGCAGGCGCTGCGGGACGTCACCGTCTGCGTCCGTAGGGATGACGCCGCGCTGCCTGCGGGCAGCGTGTTCATTGCCGATCTGATCGGCCTGCGCGTGCTGTGCGGCGAGGAGGAGATCGGCACCGTGGCGGAGGTGCTCGACCTGCCCGGCCACGATGTATATGTTGTCCGGGGCGCGCGCGAGATCCTGATCCCGTCGGTGCCGGAGTTCATTCTGGAACGGAATCTGGACGAAGGATATATCCGCGTGCAGCTGATCGAGGGGATGTAAAGATGCGGTTTGACATTATGACGCTCTTCCCGGAGGCCGTGATGCCCATGATGGGCGCAAGCATCCTGGGCCGCGCGCAGAAGAAGGGCCTGCTTGAGATCCACGCGCATCAGATCCGCGACTATACCACAAACCGCCAGAATCAGGTCGACGACTATCCCTACGGCGGCGGACGCGGCGCGATCATGCAGTGCGACCCGCTCTATAACTGCTGGTGCGCCGTGTGTGACGAGGCCGGCGGGCCGGTGCACACCGTGTTCCTCTCGCCGTGCGGAGCGGTCTTTACGCAGCAGAAGGCCCGAAGCCTTCTGCAGTATGAACGCCTGGTCCTGGTCTGCGGCCACTATGAGGGCATCGACCAGCGGTTCGTTGAGGAGTGCGTGGATGAGGAGATCTCCCTGGGCGACTTTGTTCTGACGGGCGGGGAGCTGCCGGCCATGGCCGTGGTGGACGCGGTGGCGCGGATGATCCCGGGCGTGCTGGGGGACGACGTCTGCTTCACGGACGAGAGCCACTGGGCCGGGCTCCTGGAGTATCCGCAGTATTCCCGCCCGGAGATCTGGCACGGGCGTCAGGTCCCGCCGGTGCTCCTCTCCGGAGACCACGCGAAGGTCGCCCGCTGGCAGAAAAAGCAGTCGATCCTGCGCACCATGCGCCTGCGGCCGGATCTGTTCCGGAAGCTGCGCTTCCCCTACCGTACGCGTGCGGAGCGCAAATTCATCGAAGAACTGGAGGCTGAGGATGATGAATTCCGAAATCGAGACCCTAAAAACCTGGATCGAAGCAAGTGACAACATCGTCTTTTTCGGCGGCGCCGGCGTGTCCACCGAATCCGGCATCCCGGACTTCCGCAGCGTCGACGGACTGTACCACCAGAAATTCGACTATCCGCCCGAAACAATCCTGAGCCATTCGTTTTTCTATCAGGATACCGCGTATTTCTACCGCTTTTACCGTGAAAAAATGCTCCCCCTTGAAGCGCAGCCGAATGCCGCCCATCTGGCGCTGGCCCGGCTCGAACGCGCGGGCAAGCTGCGCGCCGTCATCACCCAGAACATCGACGGCCTGCACCAGAAGGCCGGCAGCAAAGCTGTCTATGAGCTGCATGGCTCCGTCTGGCGGAACTATTGCACGCGCTGCGGCAAATTCTACGGGCCGGAAACGATCCGCAGCAGCACAGGGATCCCGAAGTGTACCTGCGGCGGGCTCATCAAGCCGGACGTGGTGCTCTATGAGGAGGGGCTGGACGAGGCATGCATCGAAGGCGCTGTCCGCGCCATCGGGCAGGCGGAGATCCTCATCGTCGGCGGGACGTCGCTGACCGTCTACCCCGCCGCCGGGCTCATCCGCTATTACCGGGGCCAGAAGCTCGTGCTCATCAACCGTGACGAGACGCCCTATGACTCTTATGCAAATCTCATTTTCCGCGATCCCATCGGCACGGTGCTCGGCGCCGTGTGAGCGATCAGAATGGAGACCCCCATGGCAGATTTTTTGCCCGTCAGCCGCAGCGACATGGACGCGCGCGGCTGGCAGCAGTGCGACTTTGTCTACATCGTGGGCGACGCCTATGTCGATCACCCCTCCTTTGGCCATGCGATCATCTCGCGTGTGCTGGAGGATGCGGGCTATAAGGTCGGAATCATTGCCCAGCCGAACTGGAAAGATCCCGCGTCCATTGCTGCCCTTGGCGAGCCGCGGCTCGGATTTCTTGTTGCGGGCGGCAACATGGACTCGATGGTGAACCACTATTCCGTTTCCAAGACGCGCCGCTCCTTCGACGCCTATACGCCCGGCGGCGTCATCGGCAAGCGGCCCGACCGGGCCGTAACGGTCTACTGCAATCTCATCCGGCGCACGTTCCGGTCCGCGCCCATCATCATCGGCGGCATTGAGGCCAGCCTGCGCCGCCTGGCACACTATGACTACTGGTCTGACTCCATCCGCCGCTCGGTCCTGCTGGACGCGCAGGCTGACCTGCTGATCTACGGAATGGGCGAGCGCGCGGTCGTGGAGATCGCGGACGCGCTCAACGACGGCATGGACGTGCGCGACATCACCTATATCGACGGCACCGTGTACCGGTGCCGTGCGGTCGATGACGCCGTACCCTCCATCACGCTCCCTGCCTACGGTGCGCTTCTGGCCGACCGCAGGAAGTATGCCGAGAGCTTCTACCTGCAGTACCGAAACACCGACCCCTTCCGCGCCAAGCGCCTCATTGAGCCCTACGGCGAGCACGAGTTCGTCGTGCAGAACCCGCCGCAGAAGCCCCTGAGCCAGGAGCAGATGGACCATGTGTACGACCTGCCCTATATGCGCGCGGCGCATCCCTCCTATGACCGGCTCGGCGGCGTGCCCGCCGTTACGGAGATCAAGTTCAGCCTGACCTCCTGCCGGGGCTGCTTCGGCGCATGCAGCTTCTGCGCGCTGACCTTCCACCAGGGACGCATCATCCAGACGCGCTCGCACGCGTCGATCCTGCGCGAGGCGGAGGCCATGACGCACGACCCGGATTTCAAGGGATACATCCACGACGTGGGCGGGCCGACGGCCAATTTCCGCCAGCCCGCGTGCAAAAAACAGCTCACACGGGGCGCCTGCCCCGAGCGGCAGTGCCTGTTTCCCACGCCCTGCAAAAACCTGGTCGCGGACCACTCGGACTATCTTTCCCTGCTGCGGAAGCTGCGGAAGCTTCCGAATGTCAAAAAAGTCTTCATCCGCAGCGGTATCCGTTTCGACTACCTGCTGTGCGACCCATCCGACACCTTCTTCCGCGAGCTGATCCGCCACCATGTGTCCGGGCAGCTCAAGGTTGCGCCGGAGCATGTGTCCGACGCAGTGCTGGATGTGATGGGGAAGCCGCGCCATGCCGTTTATGAGCGCTTTGTGGAGAAATTCCGCGCGCTCAACGCGCAGGAGGGCATGCGGCAGTATATCGTCCCCTATCTCATGTCCTCCCACCCGGGCTCCACCATGCAGGAGGCTGTCCGCCTGGCTGAATACCTCCTGCAGACCGGCCATGAGCCCGAGCAGGTGCAGGACTTCTATCCGACGCCCTCCACGCTCTCCACCGTCATGTACTGCACGGGGCTCGACCCGCGCACGATGCAGCCGGTCTATGTACCCAGGAACCCGCACGAAAAGGCGATGCAGCGCGCGCTCATGCAGTTCCGCAGACCGGAAAACTATGCGCTCGTGCGCGAGGCGCTGCAGAAGGCCGGTCGCACCGATCTCATCGGCTTTGACGCCAAATGCCTCATCCGTCCCTATCCGCCGAAGCAGAACCGGCAGAAACCGGACTCCGGGACGTCTCCCCGTCCCCGGCGCTCCGACCGCCGCAGGCGCTGAGCGCGCTGGTCTATCCGCAGGAGCCGTTTCATATATTCTTCCAGACGAACAAAATGAGGTGGAAGAATGGAAAATACGGCCAACCAGATCACCCTTGTCGGCACGCTTGAGACGATGCCGGAGTTTTCGCACAGCAACCATGAGCGCAGGTTCTACCGCCTGATGCTGGCTGTCCCGCGGCTGTCCGGAGCGGTCGATCATCTGCCGGTGCTCGCGGCGGAGGACGTTCTGATGCAGGCGGAGCTGTTCGCCGGCGAGCGGTTCCTTGTCACCGGGCAGATCCGCTCGTTCAACAGCAGGCAGCTCACCGGCCGGCGGCTGATCCTCTGCGTCTATGCCTGCGCCATCACAACGACCGACCGCGCGCCGGAGAACAGCGCCGTTCTGACCGGCACGCTCTGCAAGGAGCCCGTCTACCGCCGCACGCCGCTGGGGCGGGAGATCGCGGATCTCATGCTGGCTGTCCCGCGGCTCTATCGCCGCACCGACTATATCCCCTGCATCGCCTGGGGCCGCAACGCACAGCTTTGCGCGCCGCTTCCCGCCGGGACGGAGCTGACGCTCACCGGGCGCATGCAGAGCCGGGAGTATGTCAAGATCATCGACGGAGAGAGCTTTACGCGCACGGCCTATGAGCTGTCGGTCAGCGAATGCGCGCTGCCGGAGCTCTGCCCGGACGGCGCGTTCTGAAAAAAGCCGAAATACCCTGCAACCGAACAAGGGGTTTTTTCGTCTGGATAGATGACCGAACAAAAGAAAGGAGACCGAACATGAAAAAGTATCGTCTTCCCGCAATCCTTCTTGTGCTGATCCTTCTGTGCGGCTGCTTCACAGGCTGCGCGGCCGGCAAGTCCCAGGAAGCCTATGACACGGGCGCGTATGTCATGACGCCGAACGCCTATGACTACAAATCCGACTCCTTCGCCGTCGCGGAGGAGACCACCATGGAAGCGCCAAGCTCCTATTACGGGCCGGAGAGTCCTGAGGCTGAACCGGCCGAATCAACGCCCCAGAGCGACGACGCCATGCCCGATCCTGCCGCGAAGATCATCTATACGGCGTGGCTGAACATCGAAACCACGGAATTTGACCGGACTGTCGCCGCATTGGAGCAGTCCGTCAAGTCCTACGGCGGATTCGTGGAATCCTCCGGCATCTACGGCGACACGCGCTACAACCAGGACGGCACAACGCGCATTGTCAACCGCAATGCAAATTACACCGTCCGCATCCCGGCGGAGAAATTCGAGGCCTTCCTGCATGAGTCCGGCCAGCTTGGCAATGTGACCTCCTCCAGCCGCAGCGCGGATAACATCACCTCCCGCTACACGGATTACGAGGCGCGGCTGAGCTCGCTGAACACGCAGGAGGAACGCCTGCTGGACATGCTCGCAAAGAGCGAGGACGTTGAAACGCTGATCGCGCTGGAACAGCGCCTGGCTGACGTGCGCTATGAGATCGAGGCCATCGAGCGGACGCTGCGCAACTATGACATGCAGATCGCGTATTCCACCTTTGAGCTTACCATCCGCGAGGTGGAGATCTATACGCCGACTGCGCCCGTGACCCGCACCTTCGGCCAGAAGCTCTCCGACGCCTTCAGCAGCGGCTGGTCCGGCTTTGCCCGCGGCTTCCAGAGCTTCCTGATCGGCGTCACGGAGGCGCTGCCGTCGCTGATCCTGCTGGCGGTCGTGGTGATCGTGATCGTTGTGATCGTCCGCCGCTCCGTCCGGAAGCGCCGCGCGAAAAAGGCGGCCTCCGACCGGCAGATGCCTCCGCCTCCCCAGCAGCCGCAGCCCCCGCAGGGATAAAAAAACGCCGCATACACAGGAGCTCCCGGTGCAGCTTTGGCTGCACCGGGAGTGTTGTTATGCGTCCGCATGCGGCGTCCATGGCTCCGGCATGCGTGCGACCGCTTGTATTTTCTGCCGGTTTCCGGTATGATAGTCCGGAAAGCGAGGGATCCGCCATGGCGTATTATTTTATGCTCAATAAGCCCCGCAGGCTTCTCAGCGCGCGCAGCGACGCTTCAAAGCCCACGGTCATGACCTGTTTCCCGCCTGAGCTGCAGGCTGTGCTACATCCGGTGGGCCGGCTGGACATGGACACGGAGGGGCTTCTGCTCTTTACCGACGACGGCTCGCTCGACCACCATCTGCTCATGCCGGAGCACCATGTGGAAAAGACGTATCTCTACCGTTCGCTGGGCGCTCTGACGCAGGAGGACATGCGCAGGCTCGAAACGGGCGTGCCGATCCTGCACGGCCGGGCCGTCTCCCGCCCGGCCAGGGCCGAGCTGCTCGGCTACAGCACCATTGCCGGCAGCCGCGAGCTGCTGCCGGCGCTGTGCCGGGAAAAATATCTCAAGAATCCGGACCGGCCCGTGACCATCGGCACGCTCCGCGTGACCGAGGGCCGCAAGCATCAGATCCGCATGATGCTCCACGCAGTGGGCGGGCATGTGTTCTATCTCAAGCGGCTGGCCATTTCCGGCGTGGCGCTCGATCCGGCGCTGGCGCCGGGCGAATACCGCGCGCTGACCGCCGACGAGCTGGCGATCCTCCGCTCCGCCGGGACAGAGCCTTCGCCGGTCAGAGCATGATCTTCCGCGCGCAGCGCAGACCTGTCTCATCCTGCTCAACCTGCATGGCAAACGGGAATCGGTCCGCCTCCATGCAGAGGAAGAAATCACGTTCGGGTGCAAAGTCCTGGTGCCCGGGGATAAAAAAGCGCGCGCCGGGCCCTTCCCGCAGGGCGGGCGTCCTGGCCGCAAGGTCATAGGGCTCCTCCAGGAGCATCGCGCGCATATATTCCGCACAGGTCAGATCCTCCAGCGTCACGCACTGATTCTGATACCCCATGCACACGAAGCTGACGCGCCGGGGCGACAGCCGGCGGATATATTCCACGGTCGCGCGGGCATTGACGAGCGCGGCCAGCAGGATCCGCTAGGCATGCACCGCCGCCTCAACGCCCTGGGTCCCGG
>CADCOJ010000175.1 GCA_902803075.1 Oscillospiraceae bacterium
GCACAGAAGACCTTGACGTTTTTACCATGAGAAATCATATGAAATTACCTCTCTCTGATTCTTTGTTCTTCTTGTCTGTATTTGGGAGCTATCAACAGCGGCGTGGGCCGCGCAGATACGGGATCATTCCTGGCTCTTGAGCTTGTGGCGGATGGACCAGTCTTTTTTGTTGCTCTGGCGCGCGCGGGCAATCGCCAGCGCGGCGTCCGGGACGTCGGACGTGATGGTGGAGCCGGCGGCGATATAGGCGTTGGCGCCGACCTGCACGGGAGCGATGAGGTTGGTGTTGCAGCCGATGAAGGCGTCGTCTCCGATGATGGTGCGGGATTTTGTGACGCGGTCGTAGTTGACGGTCACGGTGCCGCAGCCGAAGTTGACGTTCCTGCCCACGTCGCTGTCCCCGACATAGGTCAGGTGCGAGATCTTGGTGCCGTCGCCGATGACGGAGTTCTTGACCTCAACGAAGTCGCCCACGCGGCAGCCGCTGCCGACCTGCGTGCCGGGCCGCAGATAGGCAAAGGGGCCAACGGTCGTGTCGCTGCCGATGACGGCGTCATAGGCCTGCGAGGCGTTCACGGTGCTGCCCGTGCCGACACGGACGTTTTCCAGATATGCGTTCGGGCCGATGCGGCAACCGTCGGCAATGCTGGTGGTGCCGCGCAGGATCGTGCCGGGCAGGATCTCCGTGCCGGCGCCGACCACGACGGTCGGTTCGATGTAGGTGTTGTCCAGATCCCAGATGGTCACACCGTTTTGCGCGAGCCGGTAGAGCACCTCGCGCCCGAGAACGGGCTTCCACTCGGCGAGCTGCTGCATGGAGCTGACGGCATAGACGCCGTCGCGATCCGTGTAGGGCACGCCGCGGTCCTTGAGGAAGTCGGTGAAGATGAACCGGTCATCCAGCGCCTCCATGAGCGCCTGCTTGCTGACGGAGGTGACGCCGCTGGGAACGGGCGGCGCGTCGAACTCCTCCTCATCCGAGGCAAACGGCGTGATGACGGCCGGGCCGGTCACAACGATGATGTCCTCCTCCTGCTCGTCGGCAGTGGAGAGAAAGACGTGGAGCTGATCGGGCGTATCCTCCGAGCGGGCGCACATCAGCTCGGTGTCGGCGGGGAAACAGGCGCGGCAGGCGGACAGGAACCGCTCATGGCAGACCAGAAAAAACCGCCCAACACCACCTGCGGACAAAGAGGACGCCAACCAGGAAAGCAGCGGCGTACCCATGATCGACTGCAGCATCATCGGGCGGGAATATCCTGTTTTCGCAGTATCGTCCGGCACAAAGACGACGGCAGATAAACCGGGCATATCACAATCGCTCCTTCCACGTATCAGTAACTGTATGTATTATAACAGACGGCGCGCAGTTTGTACAGAAAACCGCGCACAAAAATTTGAGAAAAAACAACGGAAAATCCGACAAAATTGGGCAAGCCGCGCAAACGTTTGCAAAACGGCGTCCGCCGTGCTATAATGGCGCCATTGCAGCGAGGGGAGGGATATCGTCATGCGGCTGCCGCACAGACTGTTCGACAGGACGCTCGGCGTCTATGCCGCGGTTTCAATGCTCTGCTGGGCGATCGGAACGTCGGTGATGTTCCTGCTGTATAACTTCCAGCTGGGCGGATATTGGGTGAGCGCGGCCTGCAACTATCTGATCGGCGGGACGCTGGGGTATTTCCTGCACCGGAAATATACCTTCCACAACCATGACGACCGCCGCCTGGTCCTTGCAAAGTACATTGTGCACATGGTGGTGTGCTATTTTGTCTCCTACAGCCTTGCGCCTGTGCTGGTGAAGCGGGCGGAGGAGCATCTCGGCCGCCACGCGGCAGGGAACGTGTCGCTTGCAGCGGGCGCGGTACTCTTTGCGGTGTTCAATTATTTCGGGCAGCGCTATTTTGTTTTCCGCCGTTTGCTGCGCCGGCCCGGGCGGAAAGACGACGGGCCGGCCTGAATCTCCGGGAGCTGTCTCCCGGGGATTTTTTATGCGTCGATGCCGAACAGGCGGCAGGCGTTCTGCGTTGTGGCCTGCGCGACCGTCTCAACGGAAAGCCCGCGCAGCTCCGCGATCTTTTCCGCAACAAGCGGCACGAGGCTCGGGTCGTTCCGGCGGCCCCGGTAGGGGACGGGCGCCATATAAGGGCAGTCCGTCTCGATGAGCAGGCGCTCCAGCGGGATGGAGGACGCGACCTCCACCGCCTTGCGCGCATTTTTGAATGTGACCACGCCCGTCAGACCGACGTACCAGCCGCGGCGGACAAGCTCCCGGGCCATTTCCAGGCTGCCGGAAAAGCAATGGAACACGCCGCGCACGCGCGGGAACTCCGCAAGGATGTTCAGGCCGTCCTCATGCGCCTCGCGCTCATGGACGACCGCCGGCAGGCCCAGCTCGTCCGCCAGCGCCAGCTGCATACGGAACGCGGTCTGCTGGATCCCGCGCGGAACATCCTCATAGTGATAGTCGAGCCCGATCTCCCCGATGGCGCGCACGCGCGGATCGGCGGCAAGGGCGCGGTAGCGCGCGATGCACGCATCGTCCACCGCGGCGGCGTCGTCCGGATGGCTGCCGACGGCGGCCCAGATCCAGTCATACCGTCCGGCCAGCGCAAGGCTGCGCCGGGACGATGCTTCGTCAAAGCCGATGTTCATCATGCGCGTGACGCCCGCCTCCGCCATCCGGCGGAGGATGTCGTCGAAATCGGGCTGGAAGCACGCTTCGTCAAGGTGGGCATGGGAATCAAAAAACATGGATTACTCCTTTTCGTTCTGTCCGAGCCAGATCAGAAGCACGGCAATGTCCGCGGGCGACACGCCGGAAATGCGGCTGGCCTGGCCGACGGAGACAGGGCGGATCGCCTGCAGCTTCTGCTGCGCTTCGATGCGCAGGCCGCGGATGGCGGTATAGTCGATGGACGCGGGCAGCAGGCGCGCTTCCTCGCGGCGGAACTCCGCCACCTGCTTCTGCTGCCGGGCGATATAGCCGGCATATTTCATGCGGATCTCCACGGCTTCGCACACGGCGGGACTGAGCGCGGGACGGTCCGGGTCGAACGGCGCAAGATCGGCGTAGCTCAGCTGCGGCCTGCGGACAAGATCAGCCAGCCGCGCGGACTGCTCCACGGGCGCGGTGCCCCGCGCCTGCAGCAGCGCGTTCAGCTCCGGCGAGGCGGTGACGCCGGTGGATTCCAGCCGGAGGATCTCCGCCCGGACGGTCCGGTATTTTTCCTGCACGGCGTCATACTGCTGCCGGCTGACGAGCCCGATGCGGCGGCCGATGGGCGCAAGTCGTTCGTCGGCGTTGTCCTGCCGGTGCAGCAGGCGGTATTCCGAGCGGGAGGTCATGATGCGGTAGGGCTCGTTGGTGCCCTTGGTGACGAGATCGTCGATAAGCGTGCCGATGTAACCGTCGGAGCGCTGCAGGATCAGCGGCTCCCGGCCGAGCAGCTTCAGCGCGGCGTTGACGCCGGCCACAAAGCCCTGCACGGCGGCCTCCTCATAGCCGGAGGAGCCGTTGAACTGCCCGGCGCCATAGAGCCCGGAGATCTTTTTGCATTCGAGCGTCGGCAGGAGCTCGGTGGGGTCGATGCAGGTGTATTCAATGGCATAGGCCGGGCGCATCATCTCGGCGTGCTCAAGCCCGGCGATGGAGTGGAGCATCTGCAGCTGCACGTCCTCCGGCAGGCTTGAGGAAAGTCCCTGGATATACAGCTCGTCCGTTCCGAGCCCGCAGGGCTCAAGGAAGAGCTGGTGGCGTTCTTTGTCCGGGAAGCGGTCGACCTTCGTCTCGATCGACGGGCAATAGCGCGGGCCGACGGATTCGATCATGCCGTTGAACAGCGGGCTCCGGTCATGGTTTTCGCGGATGATGCGGTGCGTCTCGGCATTGGTGTAGGTGAGGTAGCACACGGCCTTGTTTTCCGGGACCTGCTGTGTCTGGAAGGAGAAGGGCTCCGGGTGCGCGTCGCCCGGCTGAAGCTCCAGCCGGGACACATCGACGGAGCGGCGGTTCACGCGCGGCGGTGTGCCGGTCTTGAACCGGCGCATGCGCAGGCCCAGCGCCGCAAGCTGCGCGCCGAGCCCAACGGCGGCCTGCATGCCGTCCGGACCGGAGGCGTAAGCGCATTCGCCGGTGATGACGCGCGCGTCCAGATAGGTGCCGGAGGCGATGACGCAGGCGCGCACGCGGTAGACTGCGCCAAGGCGTGTCGTGACGCTCACGATGCGGCCGTCCTCCACGCCGAGCTCCGTGACCATGGCCTGCTTCAGGCTGAGATGCTCCTGGCGCTCGAGCGTGCGCTTCATATCCTCCTGATATTTCCGGCGGTCGGCCTGCGCGCGCAGGGAATGGACGGCGGGCCCCTTGCCGAGGTTCAGCATTCGGTACTGGATGCAGCAGCGGTCGGCGGCCTTTGCCATTTCGCCGCCGAGCGCGTCGAGCTCGCGCACCAGATGGCCCTTGCCCGTGCCGCCGATGGCGGGGTTGCAGGGCATGTTGCCCACGGCGTCAAGGTTGATGGTAAAGACCACGGTGGAAAGCCCGAGCCGCGCGCAGGCGAGCCCGGCCTCAATGCCGGCGTGGCCCGCGCCGATGACGGCGATATCAAATTGTCCGGCGTCGTAGTTCATGATCCTCGCTCCGTTTGTGCAGATTCCGGCCTTTATTGTAGCAAGCCGGCGGCTGTTTTGCAAGGTGCGGCAGCGTGCGGAAGATTTTTTTGCCGTGCGGCGGCTTTCGGCAGAATCTTTGCCTGCGCCGTGCTATCATACAGGCACAGCTTATCCAATGCGAGCGCACTTCATCCGGGCCGCGGTGCTGTCCGCGGCCGATCCCACAACCCGCTTCCCCCGGCAGGCGCCGGGGGGCTTTTTTATGCGGACGGCCGGGACGGGGCGCCGGGCGCAGAGCAAGAAATCTTTCCGCACCCTGACTTTCCCGTTGAATTTAACAAAAAAATCGTTTATAATGAGTAACAAGTATCGGCAAAGAGGAGGGACGGCCCGTGGCACAGGTTCTGACGGTGGTATCCGGCAAGGGCGGAACGGGCAAGACCTCTGTCTGCGCGGCGGTCGCATCCTGCCTGGCCATGGAGGGTCGGCGCGTGCTGTGCATCGACCTTGACGTCGGCCTGCGGAATCTGGATCTTGCGCTCGGCATGCAGGAGCAGGCGGTCCTGCCGTTCACGGCGGTGATGCGCGGCGAGTACGCGCTGGAGCAGGCCGCGGCGCACCCCACGATCGAGCGGCTGTTCCTTCTGACTGCCCCGGTCACCGAAACGCCCGAGAGCATCGGGGAAGCGCAGTTTTCCGCATTGCTCGCGCAGGCGCGCGAGGCATATGACTGGATCCTGCTCGATGCGCCGGCCGGCGTCGGACGGCTGTTCACGCTGTCGGTGCACGCGGCGGATGAGGCGGCTGTGGTCGCGCTGGCGGACGCCGGTTCGCAGCGGGACGCTGCCCGGGCGGCGGAGCTGATCTTTGCCGAGCGGGAGATCCCCGTGCGGCTGATCGTGAACCGCGTGAGTCCGAAGCTTCTGGCCGGGACGCACCTGACGGTCGACGATCTGATGGACCGCGTGGGGCTGCCGCTGCTCGGCCTTGTGCCGGAGGATGCGGAGGTGACGCTTGCGTCGTGCCTCGGCGTCCCGCTTGTGGAACGCACATACCGCGGCGCCGCGCTGGCGTGCCTGCATATTGCCCGCCGTCTGTGCGGGCAGCGCGTGCCGCTGATGAAACTCTGAGAAATACAGGAGGAGCTGTGAAGATATGAACATCACCCTGATGGCGCATGACAAGAAAAAAGAGCTGATGGTACAGTTCTGCACGGCGTACAAGAGCATTCTTGCAAAGCACGCGCTGTCTGCCACAGCTGCCACCGGCAGGCTTGTGGCGGAGGCAACGGGGCTTCCGGTCTCGCTGTTTCTCTCCAAGAACCAGGGCGGCCACCAGCAGATCGACGCCCGCATCGCCTATAACGAGATCGACCTCGTTTTCATGTTCTCGGACCCCAGCGACACCGATCCCTGGGAGGATCAGCGCATCATCCGCACGCTCCATCTGTGCGACACCTACAACGTCCCCTGCGCAACGAACCTGGCCTCGGCGGAAATGCTGATCCTCGGGCTCCAGCGCGGAGATCTGGATTGGCGCATGATGGTCAAGAACAAGCGGAATCTCCGCTGACCCGTATCCCCCGCCATGACGCGGAAGCAGTACCGGGACAGCCTGCCAAGAGAGGGCGTCATCTTGCTGCAAGACGCCTGCAGCCTGCCCGCGAAGGACATCCGCCGAGCACGCGTATAAGGCCGGGAGCCGAAAGCGCCGGACCGCGCAGCCCGTCAGCTCTGCGCACGGAAGGCAGGAGCATGCTCCTGTGAATTTGGGTGGCACCACGAAGCACAGGATGCTCTCGTCCCAAAAACCGGGATGAGAGTATCTTTTTTCAGACCGTTCCCGGCGCCCGGGAATGGGGAAAGGACGACACAATGGAAAGAATCAAACCGCATACGCTCTCCGGCTTTATGGAGCTGCTGCCGCAGCCGCAGCTGCAGATGGAAGCGATCATGAGAACGCTGCGCGAGACCTACAGCCGCTACGGCTTCACGCCGCTGGACACGCCCGCCATCGAAGCGGCGGACGTGCTGCTGGCCAAGGGCGGCGGCGAAACGGAGAAGCAGATCTACCGCTTCCAGAAGGGGGACAGCGACCTTGCGCTGCGCTTTGACCTGACGGTCCCGCTGGCAAAATATGTCGCGCTGCACTATGGCGAGCTGGCGTTCCCGTTCCGCCGCTATCAGATCGGGAAGGTCTACCGCGGCGAGCGCGCCCAGCGCGGCCGCTTCCGTGAGTTCTATCAGGCGGATATCGACATCATCGGCGACGGCCGTCTTTCCATCGCCAACGAAGCGGAGATCCCGTCGATCATCTATACGATCTTCTCCTCGCTGGGCCTGAAGCGCTTCCGTATCCGCGTCAACAACCGCAAGATCCTCACGGGCTTCTATGCGATGATGGGCCTTTCGGAGCAGTCCGGCGAGATCATGCGCACGGTCGATAAGCTCGACAAGGTGGGCGCGGAGAAGCTGCGCCTCATGCTGGCGGAGGACTGCGGGCTCACGGACGCGCAGGCGGATGAGATCCTGCGCTTCATCGCCATCACCGGCTCAAATGAGCAGGTGCTTGCCGCGCTGGAGCCGTACCGCGGCAGAGACGAAACCTTTGACCGCGGACTGGACGAGCTGACGCAGGTCGTCCGGCTGCTGGGTGCGTTCGGCGTGCCGGAGGATCATTTCTCCGTCGATCTGACGATCGCACGCGGCCTGGACTACTACACCGGCACCGTCTATGAGACGACGCTGCTGGACCATCCCGAGGTAGGCTCCGTCTGCTCCGGCGGCCGGTATGACAATCTCGCCGGCTACTACACCGACCGCGAGCTGCCTGGCGTCGGCATCTCCATCGGCCTGACGCGCCTGTTTTATGTGCTCAGCGAGCAGAACATGCTCAATGAGGCGTACTGCGCCGCCCCCGCGGATGTGCTGATCGTCCCGATGACGGAGGATCTTGCCCCCGCTGTCCGGCTGGCCACGCGCCTGCGCGGCGCGGATATCCGCACCCAGCTCTATACCGAGCAGAAGAAATTCAAGGCGAAGATCCAGTATGCCGATAAGCTCGGCATCCCCTATGTCATCTTCCTGGGAGAGGACGAGCTGCTGAGCGGCCAGGTTTCGCTGAAGGACCTGCGCAGCGGCGAGCAGCGTGCCCTCAGTCCGGAGGAAGCGGCCGGGATCATCCGCAGCGACATGGCGGCGCGCGCCGGCGGCACGATCCTCCGGTAAGGTTCAGTTTCCCGCGCGGCTGCGCGGTGCACAAGATAAAAAAAGACGGAAAGAAGGATACAGCTTATGATGCAATCAAGGACTCATACCTGCGGCCAGCTCCGCCTGTCGGACGTCGGCGCGCAGGTGCGGCTGGTCGGCTGGATGGAAAATGTCCGCGTTGTCGGCAGCAACTTTGCGTTTGTTGTCCTGCGCGATTTCTACGGCACGACGCAGCTTGTTGTGGAAAACGAGACGATGATGGCCGCGTTCAAGGCGATCAACAAGGAATCGACCATCGGCGTGACCGGCACGGTGCGCGAGCGTGCCAGCAAGAATCCCAAGCTTGCCACGGGTGAGATCGAGGTGGTGCCGGAGACCGTAGAGGTGCTCGGCAGCTGCCGCTATAATGAGCTCCCGTTTGAAATCAACCGCAGCCGCGACGCCGACGAGATGCTCCGGCTCAAGTACCGGTATCTGGATCTGCGCAATCCTGCGGTGAAGAACAACATCATTCTCCGCTGCAATGTGGTCTCGGCCATCCGCCAGGCGATGACGGAGCACGGCTTCATGGAGATCACAACGCCCATTCTGACGGCTTCTTCGCCGGAGGGCGCCCGGGACTATCTTGTCCCGGCAAGAAAGCATCCCGGCAAGTTCTATGCGCTGCCGCAGGCACCGCAGCAGTTCAAGCAGCTGCTCATGACCTCCGGCTTCGACCGCTATTTCCAGATCGCCCCCTGCTTCCGCGATGAGGATGCCAGAGGCGACCGCAGCCCCGGCGAGTTCTATCAGCTGGACATGGAGATGGCCTTCGCCTCGCAGGATGACGTGTTTGCCGTGCTGGAGGACGTGCTGCCGCCGATCTTTGAAAAGTTCGGCACGTACAGCGCCGCCTCCAAGGCGCCGTTCCGCCGCATCCCGTATCTGGAGGCGCTCGATACCTATGGCTCGGACAAGCCCGATCTTCGCATCGACCTTGTCCTGCAGGATATGACGGAGCTGGTCAGAGGCAGTGAGTTCGCCCCGTTTGCCGACGGGAACACCGTCAAGGCGATCGTCGTGACGGACTGCGAGATGACGAGGAAACAGATCGACAAGCTCTGTGCGGATGTTGAAGTGCAGGCCGGCAGCAAGCCTTACTGGTTCAAGGTGGAGGCGGACGGCACGTTTGCCGGCGGCATTGCCAAGTTCGTCCAGCCGCATCGGGAGGCTGTCACCGCGGCGCTCGGGCTGAAGCCCGGCTGCTTCGTGGGCGTTTCGGCGGGCCGGCGCGAGCAGGCGCTCAAGGTCGGCGGCGTAATGCGGAAGCTGCTGGGTGCAGCCGTTCCCGGTCATATGGACAAGGAACGGTATGCGTTCTGCTGGGTCGTCGATTTCCCGATGTATGAGATCGGTGAGGAGTCCGGCGAGCTGGAGTTCTGCCACAACCCGTTCTCCATGCCGGGCGGCGGCGCTGCCACGCTCGATCGGGCCATCCGCGGCGAGATCGACCCGCTTACCATCACCGCACAGCAGTATGACCTCGTCTGCAACGGCGTGGAGCTCTCCTCCGGCGCAGTCCGGAACCACGATCCCGAGATCATGGTCAAGGCGTTCCAGCTTGTCCGCCTGGGCGAGGACGACGTGAAAAAGAAATTCCCTGCCATGTACAATGCGTTCTGCTATGGCGCGCCGCCTCATGCGGGCATTGCCCCGGGCATCGACCGTATGGTGATGCTCCTGGCCGGTGAGGAATCCATCCGAGAGATCATTCCGTTCCCGATGAACAAAAATGCACAGGATGTGCTGATGGGCGCCCCGAGCGAGGTCACGCAGAAGCAGCTCGACGAGCTGCATATCGCCGTGACGGCAAAGGAAGACGACTGAGCGCCGATCCTTCGGGAGAACAAAGGGCAAAACGAAACCGGGGATGCTGCAAAGGGGCAGCATCCCCGGTATTTTTTTGCGGCGGGCCGGATCAGAAGCTGCCCGGATCGTACACGCTGCTGGGAAGAACGTCGGAAAGCGCCACCAGCTCCGTCTTGAAGCCGCCGGAGGGACGCTCCAGATATTTGGAGATATTCGGGCTGCGCAGCATTCCGATGGGATCCTTTTTTTCCCGCCTGTCTGTTTTGCTCCCGAGCGGAAGCTCGCAGGTCACGGAGGTCCCGTTGGCGGGTGTTGACTGCAGCAGCAGGCGGCCGTTGTGCAGGCGGAGGATCGTCTCCGCCAGCAGCAGGCCGAGCCCCACGCCGTCCCGCGGATCCCGCAGGTGCGGGACGTCCGAAAAGTGGGAGAACGCGGTGGAGAGCTCGCCGGAGCTCATCCCGTCGCCGTCGTCCTCAATGCGGATGACGGCGGTCCGGCTGCCCCGTGTCAGACGGACGCGGACCTCGCCGTCCGGCGGGGAAAACTTGGCTGCGTTGGAGATCAGGAAGAGCAGCGCCTTCTGCATCAACCGCCGGTCAATGGGCGCATAGAGCGCACCGGACGGAACGCTGAGCGTCAGATTTTTTTGTGCCGTCTGCAGGAGCGGCTTTGCGTGCTGGTAAAGCTCCGTCAGCAGTTCGCACAGATCCACACAGCTCACGAGAGGCGTCAGATCGCCGCTTTCCGCCTGCGCGTAGAGCTCAAGCATTTCCGTCGCGCGCAGGAGCTGATACAGCGAGCGGTGGATAACGCCGGTGTATCGCCGGACAGAGGGATCCTCCGCGCTTTGCAGCAGCGGGATCAGCGGATCGGTCGCGGCGAAGATCAGACTCAGCGGTCCGCGCAGCGCCTGCGCCGTGTTCAGGAGCGCAAAGTTGTCCGCGGCAGCGGGAGACTGTTCCACGACGACCAGCATGCCGCCGTCATACGGCTGTGCAACGGCATGCATCGTCTGCTTTCCGATGCAGACGGAAACGGACTGCTGTCCGCCATCCGGCGCAAGGGGGGACTGGAGATAGTCAGACGCCGGCGAAGATTCCTCCATAAGGAGCTTTTTTGCCGCGTCATTGCAGAAAGTCACAAGGCCGTCACGCACGAGAAAAACGGGCTGCGCCACAGCGTCAAACAGGTGCAGCATATCCATGCGGAAGCCTCCTTTCGTCCGGGACTGAAGCGCGGGGATCGTTGGTTCCATCATAGCGGAAACCGTCGAAAAATGCAAGATGCGCGTGCGGGAACCAAGCGGCATACTTGCATTGCGCCTGGTAATATGGTATAGTTGCACTGCGTCTGCCGAACACCTGCAGGCGGGACACCCTCTGGAAGACAGCAGAGCAGGCGGGTGCGGCGTGCGGAAAAACTCAGCCGGAAGTTGCCCGGCGGAAAGTGTGAGAAGATGAAGGAAATCAAGCTCGGCATCATCGGGTTGGGCCAGCGCGGGTATCTGCTGCTGCAGGACGTGCTTCTGCCGCAGAAGATCGCACAGGTGACAGCCGTATGCGACGCCTATCAGGATCGCTGCGAACAGGCAGCCGCACTTGTGGAAAAGTCCTGCGGAACAAGGCCCGCGGAGTATCAGGACTACCGCGAGCTGCTGCGTGACGGGAATGTCAATACCGTGCTCATTGCCTGCGCCTGGGAGGACCACATTCCTGTAGCCGTGGCGGCCATGCACGCCGGCAAGGCGGTGGGCATGGAGGTCGGCGGCGCATATACCATCGAGCAGTGCTGGCAGCTGGTGGACACCTATGAGCAGACACGCACGCCGTTCATGTTCCTGGAAAACTGCTGCTTTGGCCAGCGGGAGATGCAGGTGCTCTATATGAAGGAGCAGGGCGTCTTCGGCCAGATCGTCCACTGCACGGGCGGCTATCAGCACGACCTGCGCGAGGAGATCTGCGGCGGCAAGCAGAACCGGCATTACCGCCTGCGGAACTATCTTTCCCGCAACTGCGAGAACTATCCGACGCACGAGCTCGGGCCCATCGCGCGCATTCTCGACATCAACCACGGCAACCGCATGCTGACGCTCACCTCAACGGCCTCCTGCTCCGCCGGCCTGCACGCATATATCGAGCAGAAGTATCCCGACGACGAGCTGCTGCGCAACGCCAAGTTCCAGCAGGGCGACATTGTGACGACGGTCATCAAGTGCGCGCGCGGCGAGACCATCGCGCTCACACTGGATACGTCCCTCCCGCGCTTTTACTGCCGCAACTTCTCCGTCCACGGCACAAAGGGGCTGTATGACGAAAACAGCGACTCCATCTTCCTTGACACCGAGGAGGACCGCGCGAAGGAATCCCACTGGATCCGGCACAGCGCATGCAACGCGGAGTCGTATCGCGCCAAGTATGAGCATCCGGTCTGGAAACAGTATATCGAACAGGGCGTCCAGGGCTCGCACAGCGGCATGGACTGGCTGGAGTTCCAGATCTTCTTTGACTGCCTGAAGGAAGGCAAACCCATGCCCATCGACGTCTATGACGCAGCCAGCTGGATGGCGATCACGGCGCTTTCTGAGCAGTCGATCGCCCGCGGCAGCGCCGCGGTGGATATCCCGGATTTCACCCGCGGCAAATGGGAATATGAGAGCGTCCGCTGAAAGAGAAACAGAACAAAACAGCACCGCGGCAGGAGCTGCCTCCTGCCGCGGTGTTTTTGACGATGTATGACGGGCTGCGGGATCACCACTCCGCAACGGAGCCGTCGGCGTGATGCCAGATGGGGTTTTTCCAGTTGTGCGGAGTTTTGTTTTCCTCAAGCACCAGCGCCCGGTTGACCTCCACGCCAAGGCCGGGCTTTCCCGGCAGCGCCACGAAGCCGTCCGTAAAGCGGAAGTCGTCCTTGTTTTCCACATAGTCCAGGACGCTCTTGCCTACGTTGTAGTGGATGCCGATGGACTGCTCCTGGATGACGGCGTTGTAGCTGATCGCGTCCACATTGAGGCACGCAGCCAGCGCGATGGGGCCCAGCGGGCAGTGCGGCGCGAGCGCCACATCATAGCTTTCTGCCATTGCGGCAATCTTTTTGACCTCCGTGATGCCGCCTGCATGGCTGAGATCGGGCTGGATGATGTCCACGCCGCCTGCCTCCAGCAGGCGCTTGAAATCATATTTGGTGTAGAGCCGCTCGCCTGTTGCAATGGGAATGTTGCAGGCGGCGGCGATCTCCCTGAAGGCGTCCATGTGTTCGCACAGGACGGGCTCCTCAAGGAACATGGGGTCGAATTCCTCCAGCTTTTTGGCCAGGATCTTTGCCATGGGGCGGTGGACGCGGCCGTGGAAGTCGATGGCGATGCCAAAGTATTTGCCGCAGCTTTCACGGATGGCTGCCACGCGCGCGAGCACGGCGTCGATCTTGTCGTAGGTGTCGATCATCTGCAGCTCCTCCGTGGCGTTCATCTTGACGGCGGAGAAGCCTTCGTTTTTCTTCTGAAGCGCAGCGGCGCCCACGTCGGACGGCCGGTCGCCGCCGATCCAGGAATAGACCTTCATGCGCGCGCGGCATGCGCCGCCCAGCAGCTCATAGGCCGGCACGCCGAAGCGCTTGCCCTTGATGTCCCAGAGCGCCTGGTCGATGCCGGCCAGCGCGCTCATCATCACGCCGCCGCCCCGGTAAAAGCCCGCGCGGTAGATCGTGTTCCAGATGTCCTCGATGCGGGAGGGGTCCCTGCCGATCAGATAGTCCTGATATTCGTTCACGCAGGCAAGCACGGCCGACGCGTGGCCCTCCAGCACCGCCTCGCCCCAGCCGGTCAGGCCCTCGTCGGTGACGATCTCCACAAAGCCCCAGCGGGGACGGACGAAATAGGTGTTGACGTTTGTGATTTTCATGGCGAAGCTCCTCCCGGTCAAACAGAATGGATGGCCTGCACAAGCTGCTGCGAGGCGGCGGTGATCTCATCAAACCGTCCTTCTTCCACGCGGCTGCGGCTCACGAGCGAGCTGCCGACGCCGAGCCCCACAGCGCCTGCCCGGAGAAACGCCGCGGCATTGGACGCGTCCACGCCGCCCACGGCAAGGAACCGGATGTGGCTCAGCGGCGCGCAGAGCGCCTTGAGGTAGGCCGGGGCCGTCGGCCCGACGCAGGGGAAGAGCTTCACAAAATCCGCGCCGGCATTGTGGGCCTGCTTTGCCTCCGACGGCGTATAGGCGCCGGGCAGGGACACCAGGCCGAGCTCCCGCGTGCGGCGGATGACGGCCGGATCGGTATCCGGCGAAATGATATATTCCGCGCCGGCGCTGCATGCCAGCTCCACGAGCTCTGTGCTTGTGACGGTGCCTGCGCCGGCGATCAGCTTCCCGCTCATGTGCGCCCGAACGGCAGCGATGGACTGCGCCGTCTGCCGGAAGGAGTCGGGGTCACGCTGGTTGAATGTGATCTCCATCAGGGTGATGCCTCCGTCGTAAAGCGCCTGCGCCGTGCGCAGGATTTCCGCCGGTTCCACACCCCGGACAATGGCGATGATCTTTTTTTCCAGAATTTCGGATATGACTGTTTCTCGCATGGTGTATCGCCTCCGAAGTGATTATACATGAAATTGCTGGAAAAGAACAGTACGATTTACAAAGAAACCCGGCGGAGCGTCAAAAAAACCGCAGGCGCAGTGCCTGCGGTTTCCTTTCCGATCAGAGCAGCTCCAGGACCGAGCGGCCCTCCCATGCGCGTGCGCGCGGGACGCCCAGAAGCTCTGCGGCGGTCGGAGCCAGGTCCAGCAGGCTCAGTCCGTGCAGCGCGCGGCCGGGCGTGAAATCCGGACCGACGAAAAACATCGGAATGGTCATATCCTCCGGCAGCTCCGTGCCGTGCGAGCGCTGATGGCCGCCGTGGTCGGCAGTGACAAGGATGGTATAGCGGTCACCGACAGCCTCATAGACGCGCCGGACGTTGTCCATCGCGTCAGAGACGATGCGGAGCTGCTCCGGCGACATCCAGCCGTGGTCGTGGCCGCCCTTTTCGTCGGTCTCCACCATATACAGGAACACGAAATCCGGCGCAAGCGTGTCGATGCAGGCCAGCGCGCGGTCGGTCAGGATGCGGTCGGTACTGTCCTGCGCATAGGCCCAGATATATTCCGCGGCAAGGAGTGATTCCGGCTGCGCCACATCGCGCAGGGGGCCCCAGCCATAGAACATGGCGGCTGTTTTGCCTGCGCTGTGCACCTGCTCAAACAGGCCAGGGATCGGACGCACGGGAGGCGTGTAAAGGTTGGTCAGGATCCCGTGGCGCTCCGGCGGGACGCTGTGGAACATGGACATGTGGCACGGGAGCGTTACGGACGGCACCAGGCTCGAAGCGTCCATGGTGTAGGCGCCGATGCGCTGCAGCTCCTGCACAAAGGGGTTGCCGCAGGCTTCCGCGGCGTCGGGGCGCATGCCGTCGATGGAGATGAGGATGACGTTTCTGTTCATAGATGGCCTCCGGTTTCAGATGAGTTCGCCGGGCGTCCGCGCCGGCACACAAGCAGCATCAAAGCAAGGGCGGAAAGGATCGCCCAGGACAGATACATGGGAACATATCCGTGCGCATGGATCACCGCGCCGTAGATCATGGCGCTCAGCCCCATGCTGAGATAGGCGGCGAAATCCATGATCCCGCTGACCGCGGCAACATGGCCGTCCTGTGCGAACCGGAGCGGAAAGATCGCCAGCAGGCAGGAATTGATGACGGATGTGGCCATATAGATGAGGCTCAGCAGGAGCACGGCGCTCCATACGCGCAGCGGCAGGAGGGCCAGCGCCGCGGCGGACACGGCGCAGCAGAGGAAGGACAGCGCCATCAGCGGCGCCTCGCGGCTGCGGCACAGCCGGTGCAGACCCGGCGCAAGAAAGCGTCCGACAAGACCGAGGAGCGGGATCAGAAGAATAAAGCCGGAGGACGATTCCAGATCGGTCCCGAACCGGTCCATCACATAAACGGTCATCCACAGGCTGACGTTGTCCTTCATCACCCCATGGATCAGAGCCGGCGGCAGCATGCGCAGCACGTCCTTCCGCCGCACCGGTCCGGCGGAGCGGGCCTGCGGCGGGGTCTGCGGCCGGATGGCGCGCGTGAGCAGGAACATGGCGGGCGCCACCGCAAGGACCAGCGCGCCCGGCACAAGGAATGCTCCCGGCGCGCCCCACGCGCCGATCAGCCGCGCGCTCAGCAGGATCGAGACGATACTGCCCGCGGCGACGGCGCCCGTGAGCCAGGAGGCGCGCTGCCTGGCAGCCTGCTCCGGATAGATCGCGGACATCATGCGCAGGATGGGCCCCCACAGCAGAGACTGCGCGAACGCATTGACGCCCCACAGCAGCAGGAACGCCGGGAACGGCGGCAGCAGGCCCGCGCAGAGGTTGCTCAGCCCGCACAGCGCGAGCCCCAGGCAGATCAGCTTCCAGGGCGCGGTGCGGTCTGCGATGCGGCCGCTGAGCAGCCGCCCGCAGGCATAAACAACAGAGAACATACCGCCCAGGACGCCGATCTGCTGCGTGGTCAGAACGGCCAGCGACCGGAGCTCCGGCGCGGCCATGGAGAGATTCAGTCTGGCGGTATAGATCAGCAGATACGCCAGAAAACACACCGAAAAGATAACATCTGCCCGCCGCTTCATAAAGTCTCCTCCAGCCGGATCGAGTCGATCAGGCTGCGCGTGCGCGCCGAGCGCGCGGCAGCGTCCTCCGGCGCCATGGCCGCCAGCGCGGTGGTCAGCGCATAGATGAGGCTCAGCTGCGCGATCTTTGCGGACATGGCCTCCACCGGATAACGCACCTCGTCGCACCAGACGCCGATGGTGCACGTGCACAGGCGCGCCAGGGGGCTGTCCGGATAGCTCGTGATGCAGAGGGTCCTGGCGCCGGCCTGCTTTGCAAGCTCCATGGTCTGGGTGGTGGCGATGGTGCGGCCGCTGTAAGAAATGGCAAAGGCCGCGTCGCGGCTGTCGATGTTCATGGTGGAGACCTTCATGGTGCCGGGATCGGTGAAGGCGAAGGCAGGATAGCCCAGCTGGATCAACCGGTATTGCAGCTCCGTGACCATGCTGGCCGAGGTGCCGACGCCGTAGAGGAAGATCTGCCGCGCGTCGTGCAGGATGGAGAGCACGCGCGCAAGAAGCGCCGGGTCCAGCCGTTCCAGCGTGTCGTGCAGCGCCTTGACGTTGGCGGAGAAGACCTTCTCCACGATCTGTCCGGCGCTGTCCTCCGGATAAATATACGGGACAAAGCCAAGCTGCCTGTTTTTGGAGATCTCGGCGGCCAGCGCCAGCTTGAGCTGGGCATAGCCGGAAAAGCCAAGCGATTTGCTGCACCGGATGACCGCGGACTTCGCCGTCCCGGCCTGCCGGGCCAGCGCGTCAACAGACATCCGCACAACAGCGTCGCTGTTTTTCAGAATGAGATCCGCGATCCGCTTTTCTGTTCCGGTCAGCGAAGCATAGCGGCTGCGGATCGCCTGGAGACAGGATCTTTCTTCCATGGCGCCTCCGTTCAGAATAAAGTTCTAATAATAATTTGTAATTTGGAACAAAGGTATCATATCAAATGTACGAGTCCCTGTCAAGACGCAGCTTCTGCCCATTGACACGCGTCGCGGCACAGGGTACAATACGGAAAAAACGGACACGGGAGGCGCTTTGCATGGGATGCTTTGACGGCTGGCTCATCTGCAGCGATTACGACAACACATTGACGGCGAACTGCGACATGAGGACGGACGGGATCTTGCCGGAGGAGAATCTTGCGGCGATCCGCGCCTTCCGGCAGGAGGGCGGACGCTTTGTGATCTGCTCGGGACGGACCGCGCCCGGGGTGATGCGGCTGGACCCGCTGCTTTCGGCGGATGGCTTCATCATTGCCAACAACGGGAGCGTGCTCTATGAGAAGGCGACAGACCGCGTGCTGCGCGTGATCCCGGTCAAGGACTGGATGGAGGTGCTGGATGAAGCGCTGCGCGTCGGGACGGGCTCCATAGAAAAATACGGCGTGTTCCGGCTCAACGGCGCGCAGTTTTTTGCCCGTGGGGACGATCCGTTCCGGCCGGAGCCGGGCGATGACGAGAACGATCCGGTTACGAAGCTCGTCTTTTTGCACGACGGCGAGGAACAGGCGCTTGCAATGTGGCGCAGCGTCGAAGCGCGCTTCGGCGGGAAGTACCGCTATAACCGCGCCTACTGCGATGATCTTGAGATCCTGGACAGCGCATCGGGCAAGGGCACGCTGGCGCTGGAGCTCAAGCAGAGACTCGGCGCGCGGATGCTGGTGGGCGTAGGCGACTACGAAAACGACCTGGATCTTCTGGCTGCGGCGGATCTGTCCTTCGCGCCGTCCACGGCGCTTGAGAGCGTCCGCCGGGCGGCTGACGTCGTGCTCGATGCGGAGACAGGCGGGATTTTCCCGGCGCTCGTGGCGTATCTGCGCCGGCAGGCGGAGGCGTGAAACGGGTTCAGCACATAAAAAAGGACCGGCGGGCACATTTGCGCCCGCCGGTCACTGCCAGGAATACAAAACAGCGTGCAAAGACGCCCGCGCAGAAACAGGAGCATGTTTGCATGCTCCTGTTTCTGCGGTCAGGGGCGGTCGTGGGTATACCGCTCCGCGTCCCGCGCGGACTCGGCCAGGAA
>CADCOJ010000176.1 GCA_902803075.1 Oscillospiraceae bacterium
GCTCCGTCATCCTCCGCGCCAGCGCGTACATGAGGTGCCGCTCCGTCACGGAGCCGCCCTCCCGCGCCATGCTCAGGGGCAGCACGTCCCGGTCGTAGTCCAGCCCGATCCCGGGCAGGAGCTCGTTGATCCTTGCGGTCATCCTCCGGTTGCGCGCGCCTCTGGCCTGCCGGTAGGGTGCAAAGAACGACTGCACATCCTCGATCCTGTCGTGGGGCACAGACTGGATCGTCATATAGCTGACGCCCACCTGATCGGGGTTGTTCGTGCGCATTCCTGCAAGGCTCGTCCCCTCCATGGACACGCGGCACTCCATCCCGACCGTGACCGGCATGCCGACGATCCTCGCCGCCTCCAGAAATTCCCGCGCGCCGGCAATCGAGTCGTGGTCGATGATCCCGGCGGTGCAGAGCCCCTCCATCCGCGCGGCATAGACCGCCGCCGCGGGGGAATAGGGCGAGAAGGAATAAACGGTGTGGATGTGGTTGTTGATATACTGCGGCACGGCAGGCGGGAGGGCGGCTGTTTTCACTTCCTCGCGCAGGGCAGCCAGCCGCTGCTCCTTCGTTCCGGCGTTCAGCCTGTTCAAGATTTCAATACCGATCATACATTTCCCTTTCAGCACGAATAAGCCCGGCTCCGGAAAAGTCAGTTCAGCATGACCTGGCCGCCTGTGACGGGAATGGCCTGGCCAGTCTCATATTTCTGCTCCACGCAGTACATCACCGCCTGCGCCACGTCCTCCGGAAGGCAGCCGCGGTTCATTGGCACCTTTCCCTCGTAGTGCTTTCGAACATCCTCCACAGTCTTCGCGCCGGGAACCTTGCCGGCATGCAGATACTGCACGAACAGGCCGCGCTCCGGGTCAGACCACAAAGGCCCATCCAGAAAATTGCCGGGGCAGACGGCATTGACCTTGATGTTGTAGGCGCAAAGCTCCAGCGCAAACGACTGCGTCAGGCCGATGCCGCCGAACTTGGAGCCGGCATAAGCAAAGTTCTTGTTGGAGCCTTCAAGGCCGGATTTGGAATTGAGCGTGATGATGTCAAACATTGCCTCAGGATCAGCCTCGTGCTGCGCCTGCATGATGATGGCGGCGTATTTTGCGCAGAGGAAAAAGCCGGTATAGTTGACGTCTGTGACATAATCAAAGTCCTTCCGCTCCATCTCAGCGATCGGGCCGGAGCGGACGACGCCCGCGTTGGAGAGCATCAGATCCAGGCCTCCATAGCGCTCCACGGTCTGCGCGACCATGTTTGCAACGCTTTCCTCGTCCGCGACGTTCACAGCAATGGCGCAGGCTCTGCTCTCGAACTCCGCGGCAACCTGCTTTGCCAGCGGCTCATTGAGGTCGGCGACGACGATGCTCGCCCCTTCCCTGTGGAGCTCCCGCGCAACGCCTTTGCCGAAGCCCTGCGCGGCGCCGGTGACGATACAGATCTTGCCTGCCATCCGTCCCTCGCCCGCCGGGCGATCATGGATACGGGCCTTTGCAAGCTCACACCAGTTTCTCATATCGATGGACATGCCGTTTCCTCCTTCCTTATCCGAGACAGGTCAGCAGGCATTCATACGCTGCGTCCCATGCTGGGGTGTGGTTTGGCGTGTAGGTCGTGACCGGCTCGGAGGCGCGGACGATCCTGCGCAGCTGGGCGATGTCTTTCACATCTCCCATCGCCTTGGCCTGCGTCAGCAGGTTCCCGATGGCCGCGCCCTCTATGGGCCCGGTGACGACCGGCCGGTCGATGGAATCCGCGGCGAGCTGGTCGAGGAGCCTGTTCTGGATGCCGCCGCCGGTGATGTTCAGCCGGTCGATGCGGCAGCCTTTGATCTCCTCCAGCCGCTCCAGCGCCCAGCGGTACTTGAGCGCCAGCGACTCATAGACGCATCTGGCGATCTGCCCCACCGTCTCCGGCACCGGCTCGCCCTTGGTCTTGCAGTAGCTTTGGATCTTTCGGATCATGTCTCCGCCCGCGAAAAACGCCCCATAGTCCGGATCGATGATACTGCGGAAAGGCTCCGCCTTCCCGGCCTCGCACACGATCTCGTCCCAGGTGAGTGCCAGGCCCTGTCTCTGCCAGTCCCGGCGGCACTCCTGAATGAGCCAGAGGCCCATGATGTTCCTGAGCGGCCGGAAGCCGCCCTGCACGGTGCCCTCGTTGGAGAAGTTTGCGTTTCGCACGCTCTCTGACAGGAGCGGCGCATCCGTCTCCACGCCGAACAGCGACCATGTGCCCGACGAGCAGAAGGCGAAGCTCCCCTCGCCCGGGATGGCAGCCACGGCAGAGGCCGTGTCGTGGGTGCCCACGGCCGCGAAGGCGGCTTCGTTGATCCCCAGCTCCCGGGCAAGCTCCGGCAGAAGGTGACCGCGGAGCGTGCCCGCGCGGTCGATCTCCGTGAAGATGTGCCTCGGAAGCCCCAGCTCCCCGATCGTCTGCCAGTCCCAATCCCGCGCCGTGGGGTCATACAGCATGGTGGTGGTGACGTTGGTATATTCGGACTTCTTTTCGCCCGTGAGGAAGTAGCCCAGAAGATCCGGCATGAGAAGAAGCGTCTGGGCGCTCTTCAGATCCCCGTCATCCTCACGCTTCCGGCGATAGAGCTGGTACACGGTGTTGAAGCTCAGATCCGCGATTCCGGTGCGTGAAAAGAGCGTGGGGAAGTCCACGATCCGCTGCACAGCTTCCCGGTCTTCATCCTCCGCGTAGCGGTATGCCCGCGGCAGGCCGAGAAGACGGCCGTTTTTGTCCAGCAGGCCGTAATCCACGCCCCA
>CADCOJ010000177.1 GCA_902803075.1 Oscillospiraceae bacterium
GCGGAAGGAGTCCTTCCGCGCCTGTTCCGCGCACCTTCCGGCGAGAAACCGCTATAATGGGTGTGGGAGGTGCGTCATGGATCGACTTGTACTCATGGCGCTGGCGGCGACGCTCGGAACGTGGTTCGTTACGGCCCTGGGCGCGGCGACAGTCGTCTTTTTCCGATATCCGAACCAAAAGGCGCTCAACCTGATGCTGGGCTTCGCCTCGGGCGTCATGATCGCGGCGAGCTTCTGGTCGCTCCTGCAGCCAGCCATTGAGCGGGCGGAGGCCGCACAGAGACTGCCGGCATACCTTGTGGCCACATCCGGATTCCTGCTCGGCGCAGGGTTCATGTGGGCGTCCGACAAGGCGGTCACGTTTGCGCGCCGGGCTGCCGGCGGTGCGCAGAAGGATCCGGACGGCCGGCTTGGCCGCGTCATCATGCTGGTTTTGTCCATTACGCTGCACAATATCCCGGAGGGGCTGGCCGTCGGCGTGGCGTTCGGCGCGCTGCAGAACGGCTTCACGGCGGAGACGCTCATGGGCGCTGTGACCATTGCCGTGGGCATTGGCCTGCAGAATTTTCCGGAGGGCGCAGCGGTCTCCGTGCCTCTGCGCAGGGAGGGCTATTCCCGCGGCAGGAGCTTTTTCATCGGCCAGGCGTCCGGTATGGTGGAGCCGGCGGCGGGCGTCGTCGGCGCGCTGCTGGTGGTGACGGTGGAGGCGGTGCTCCCGTATGCGCTGTCGTTTGCGGCGGGGGCGATGATCCTTGTGGCGGTGCACGAGCTGATCCCGGAGTGCCAGAGAAACCAGGCGGCGCAGCCCTATTTTGCCACAATGGGCATCGTCGCGGGCTTCGCGGTGATGATGCTCCTGGATGTGATGCTGGGATGACAAAACGCCTGACGCATGTGCGTCAGGCGTTTTGCCTGAGGGGCTGTTATGCTTTCCAGAGGGAGTGCAGGTTGCAGTATGCGTATACGGCCTCGACCTCGTCCCCCTCGCAGAGGCTGAAGCAGACCTTCGGCTCCTGGCCGGGCTGCAGCGCCTTGCGCTGGTTGCCGAGCTTTGTCTGGATCGAGACCCACTCGATGAAATGCTCCGGAAGCATCGGATGGGCGGCGGCGCCGACGGTGACAAAGACCTTGCCGTCGCGCACTTCATATACGGGAACATGCTTTTCCACGGATGCGTCGGTGGTGCCGGGAATGATCTGCTCCATGGGCTTGCCGCAGCACATAAGCGGCGCGCCGGTCTTTTTGACGATGGCGACGATTTGTCCGCAGACGGAACAACGGTAGAATGTCATTTCCATAGCGAGCTCTCCATTCTGTATCATGTTTTGGGATCCTGTCTGCATTGTATCAGATCCTGCACAGGAACACAAGGGGGAACGGCCGTCAGCGCGTGCAGGCAGCCTCGCGGCGGATCCGCATGGCATAAGCCCGGGCTGCGGAGCAAAGTGCGTCCACATCCAGCGCCTGCGAAAGCGGCGCCTGCCGCGGACCGCGCAGAAAGCGCATGAGGCTGTCCTGAAGCTGCTGCAGCGTCCCGGCAAGCGCGTCCTCGCCGGCAAGCTCCAGCAGATTTGCCAGTCCGGCGTAGGAGCAGGATGCCCGGAAGTGCATATATTTCATCGGCGTTCGCCTCCTCTTCCGGAACAAGCATAGTCCTGCAGCGGCAGAAATTCAAGTCTTGCAGGATCCTGCCTTCTGTGGTATCATACGGTCAAGAGATCACGGCGGCGGGGATTCCCTGCCGCCGTTTGTACAGAAAGGGGTGCGCGGGATGAAGCTTCTGCTGGAACTGTTTTGGACGTTTGCAAAGATCGGCCTGTTCACCTTCGGCGGCGGCTATGCGATGATCCCGCTGATCGAGGACACATGCGTGGAGAAAAAGCGCTGGATCACGCATGAGGAGATGATGAACATCACAGTCATCGCTGAGTCTACGCCCGGTCCGGTTTCCATCAACTGCGCCACATTCACCGGCTTCCGCCAGGCAGGCTTCCCGGGCGGGCTGGCGGCCACGGTCGGCGTTGTGCTTCCATCCTTCGCTGTGATCTACGGGCTCTCCGTTTTTCTGAAAACCGTTCTGGAGATCCCCGCCGCAGCCCATGCCTTTGCCGGAATGCGCATTGCCGTCGGGCTGCTGATCGTGAACGCGGCTGTCGGGATGATCCGCAGGATGGAGCTGCGTGCGCTCTGGGTGATCCTGATGACATGCGCATTCGCGGTGATCCTTGCGGGAGAGATCCTCTCGTTCCATGTTTCGACTGTCTGGCTGATGCTTGCCTCCGCAGCGGTGAGCCTGGCCGTCTGCCTGCTGCGGCGGAGCGGAACGCGGGGAGGGCGCAGAGGATGATCCTGCTTGAGCTGTTTCTGGCGTTCCTGCGCGTTGGATGCTTCTCCTTCGGGGGCGCCTACGCGGCCATCCCGCTGATCCGCGATGTGGTGCTTGCGCACGGCTGGCTGACGGATGAGGCGCTGGCCTCCATGATCGCCGTCAGCGAGTCCACACCCGGCCCGATCATGGTCAACCTGGCCACCTATGTGGGCAGCAGTCAGGCGGGGCTTGCCGGAGCTGCCGCTGCCACGGCGGCCGTCGTTCTGCCGTCCTTTGTCATTACGCTCCTGGTCACACGGCTGCTGCGCGCGCTGCTGAAAAACAGCGTGTTCCGCGCGGTGCTGGACGGCCTGACGGCCTGCGTCGTCGGCGTGATCCTGGCCACGGGGCTGAGCATGACGGCAAGAGCTGTCCTGCCGGCGGGCGTGGCCGGCGCGGATATGCGGATGATACTCCTTGCGGCTGTTCTTGCAGCCGTACTCTTCGGCGCGAAGCCGCTGTTTGGAAAAACGATCTCACCGATCGCGCTGATCGCCGTTTCGGCTGTGCTGGGCATCGTGCTCGGCAGCCTGTGAGCGCCGGCGCGGAAAGGAGCAGCAATGGAACAGACGGAACTGGAACGCTTTTTGAGCTGGGAAAAGCGTGTCGGCGCGCTGCAGTATGCGCTGCGCGTGATCAATATGGATGAGATCTTCGGTGCGCCGTCCTCCGGCGCGCGGATGCGCAGTGAAAGCGAGGCTGTTCTTGCAGGGGAACTGTTCACGCTGGAGAATGAGCCTGCCATGCAGAGCATCATGCAGGAGCTGCTCGCACAGGAGCCGGAACCGGCGCTGCGCCGGAGGCTCGAACTGCACCGCAGGCAGGCGGAGCGCTTCGCCCGTGTGCCGAAGCAGGCCTATCTTGCCTTCCGGACGGCGCTGGCCGAAAGCCGCGGCGCCTGGCTGCAGGCCAAGCGCGACAATGACTGGCCTGGCTACGCGCCGTATCTGGAGCGTCTGACCGCGCGGTATCTGGATCTGTATCCGGACGACGGCAGCGGCGTCTCGGCCTACGACCGGATGCTGGACGAGCATGCCTCCGGCTGGAATACGGGACGCTATGACGCGTTTTTCTCCGCTGTGCGCGCACGCCTGGTGCCCCTTTTGCAGAGGGTCGCCGCCGCTCCGCAGATCGACGATGCGTTCCTCCGCCGGCCGTATGAGGAGCCGCGTCAGCGGAGCTATATGCGATCCATCGTCCGCTATCTTGGCTTTACGCCCGACTGGGGCAAATATGGCGAATCGGAGCACCCGGTCACCTCCGGCATCTTTACGGGCGATGTCCGCTTCACCACCAAGTATCATGACCGCAGCGCCGCGGACGCTGTCCTGTCCACCGTCCATGAGTGCGGGCACGCATGGTATTTCCACAATGTCGATCCCGCCTTTGACGGGACGATCCTTGCGTATGCGATGGAGGCGGCGATGCAGGAATCGCAGTCGCGGCTGTGCGAAAACCATCTTGGCCGTTCCCGTGCGTTCTGGGCGGCAAACTATCCGGAACTGCAGCGTACGTTCCCGGAGCAGCTCAGCGGGATCAGCCTTGACCGGTTTGTGCGCGGGCTCAATGTGTCCAGGCCCACGCCGATCCGCACGGAGGCGGACGAGCTGACCTATCCGCTGCACATTATGATCCGTTACGAGCTGGAAAAGGAACTGTTTTCCGGCCGGCTCCCGGTCCGTGCGCTGCGCGACCGGTGGATGGAGGAATACAGCCGGACGCTTGGCGTCGTGCCGGAGGACGATGCGCACGGCGTGCTGCAGGATATGCACTGGCCGTATGCATATTTCGGATATTTCCCGACTTATGCGCTCGGCAGCGCCTTTGCCGCGCAGTTTTTCTGCGCTATGCGCCGTGCGCTCGACGTGGACGCACTGTTGGCGGAGGGCCGTTATCCGGAGATCATGGCATGGCTTGGCCGGAACGTCCATCGGTACGGCGCGCTGCTCACGCCGGATGAAGTAATGCTCCGCGCAACCGGAGAGCCGTTCAGCGCTGCGTATTATCTGGACTACCTTGCAAACAAATATACCGCGCTCTACGGCCTGTCCGGTGGAGGGAAGGAGGGGGCGCAATGACGCTCAGTCAGCTTGCACCGTATGCCGCGGCCGTTCTGGCCGTGACCAACGCAGTGTCCTTTTTCCTGATGTGGGCCGACAAGCGCGCGGCGAAGCGCGGGGCATGGCGTGTGCCGGAAAAGACGCTTTTCGCGTCCGCGCTCTGCTTCGGCGGGCTCGGGGGCGTAGTGGGCATGCACCTGTTCCACCACAAGACGAAGCACTGGTATTTCCGCGTCGGCTTGCCTTTGATCCTGCTGCTGCAGGCGGTGATGCTTGGCGTGGGAGCCTGGCTTCTCATACGATAAACAAGCCCGTGCGGCGCATGCCGCACGGGCTGTGTATATGTGTTATTCCAGATACGGCAGGATCACACGCCATTGGTCCGTCAGCTCCGGCAGGCGGCAGGCGGCGTTGGCCGGGCTGGTGGAGGGCAGGCAGACGGCGCTCCGGCCGAGCGTCGGCGCAAGGTGCCGCATGAAAAGCGTGTACGACGTCCTGCCGTTGCAGAAGATCTGCCGGATGTCGCCGGTGCGGAGGATGGGCGTCAGATCGTTCGGCACCACGCTGCGGATGGAGCTGTCGCTCGAACCTTCGATCTCACAGCTGGCGATGGTGTCCCAGAGCGCGATGCGGTTCGCAAGGAGCATTGCGCGCTTTTCTTCGGTCGTCTGCGGCAGCGAACACCCGAGCAGGACGGCCAGGACCTGCCAGAAGCGGTTCTGCGGATGGCCGTAGAAAAACTGCGCCTGTCTGGATCGGACCGACGGGAACGAGCCCAGGATCAGAACGCGCGACCGGCTGTCGAAGACCGGCGCAATGGGATGCTCGATGCGCTCCATGGCGGAACCTCCGTGCGTTTTCTCCCATTTTAGACGCCTTCCCGCGGAAAGTCAATCTTTCTCCCGCCGCGCAGGAGCGCGGCCGCGCCCCGCATGTCAATGCCGGTCAGATAGAGCGTCAGAAAGAAAACCGCGGCATAGCGGACGGCATATACGACCAGATCCTCCCGGCCTGCGCCGGCTCCGAGGGAAAGCGCACACGCCGCCGCTGGGCAGAGCAGCGTCTTTGGAACAACGCGCAAAGGCGGCGCAAGCGCCGTGACGGAGAAAAGCCGGCGGATGCTGAGCCAGAAATTGACCGCATGGGTCAAGGCAAACGTCAGCACAAAGCCCGCAAGCCCGATCCGCGGCAGCAGCAGAAACAGCAGGAGCACATCCAGGCAGGCGGTGAAGGTGTTGTAGCGCACGCAGGCAGCCTGCTGTCCGAGGCCCTTGTGCATCCCGTCGGTGACAGCGTCGAGATACAGGATCAGAACCATCGGCGCGAACACGCGCAGCAGGTGCGCGGCCTGCTCGCTGTGATACAGAAGCATCGCAAGCGGCCGCGCAAGGACGAACACAGCACCGGACACGAAAGAAGCATAGAGAAGCCCCGCCTGCAGGCAGCCCTCTGCCTGCGCGCCCAACTGCCTCTTTTTGTCCTGTGCCTGCATCCGTGCAAGCTCCGGGACAAGCAGATCAGCCAGTGCGTAAAGAAGGGAGGCAGGGAACATGAGGATCGGAAAGACCATGGCGGAGATGACGCCGTATGCAGCCAGCGCCTGCGTGCCGCCTGCTGCTGCGGAAAGACCCCACGGAATGAGGAACTGCTCGAGCGTGGACAGACCCGCGCGCAGATAGTCTCCGAGCGCCAGCGGGACGCAGACGCGCCGGATGCCCTTCATCAACGACCGATCCGGCAGGCTGCGGCCCTGCGCGGACGCGCGGAACAGCGCAAAGAGGACGGACGTCGCGGCAAGATCGGCTGCGCCGCCCCCGAGGACGATCGCCTCGCAGGCGTCCTCCGGGCCAAGACAGGACCGCGCAAGCAGCGCGAATGTGACGCCCAGGCTCAGCACGCGGTCCAGCACGTTTACGGCGACGAGCGTCGGCAGACGACCGGTAGCGGTAAAGAAGCCGCTCAGAACAAGGTTTGCACAGGTGAACGGAAGCGTAACGGCGAGGATGCGCAGCGCGCGCACGCAATCCGCGCCCCGCAGCGCGTACCGGCATACAGTCGGCGCGGCCAGAAACAGACCGGCGGCCACGGCGCTGCTGACCGCCAGGGAATAAAACAGACACCCGAGCATCACGCGCTGCACACCGTCTGCGTCGCCGCGGCCGGATGCCTGCGCTGCCAGATACATGGCGCCCACGCGCGCGCCGGACAGCCCGAGCGTCACTGCGAACGACCCTGCAGTCAGCACCAGCTGCACAAGGCCGAGCCCGGAGGCTTCGATCCTCCCGGAGAGATAGGACTGGAACAGGATGGATGCAAGGCGCATAAGCAGATTGACAGCGGTCAGCAGCAGCGCCCTGCGGATGATCGACGGCTCTTTATGCAAAAAAATCACCCTCCTGTCCATCTTACGGACAGGAGGGCGGCAGTATCACCGATTATTTCAGCTGGAACGTGTAGTACACAGCGCCCACGAGCTCAAGCGCGATGGCTGCGAACATGCAGTAGAATGCGCAGGTCGGGCCGAACACGAGGCATGCAAGCAGCACCAGCAGCCAAAGCACGCAGGTGAAGCAAAGGATCACCGGCGAGAACGACGCGGGAAAAAGGACGAGGCGGAATGTGCCGAGGCGGAGCGCTCCCTTGCCCCGTTCGCACAGCAGAGCAAGCGCTCCGCAGACCAGCAGCACTGCAGCCAGAAGCACGCAGGGGAGGATGGTCCGGACGTTGGCGTGGATGCCGCGCGAGAGCAGGTAGAACACCATCCCGGCAAAGACCGTCATGAGGGAGAACAGCGTGAACTCCATGCGGTACAGCTGCCAGATCATGTAAAGCACATACACCAGCACATGCATCAGATAGATCTGCAGGGTGTATTCCAGCCAGCCGACATAGAGCAGAGCACATGTTGCGGCCAGCAGGCCGAAGCACGCGGTGCAGTAGCCGAACAGTCTCCGCCGCGTCAGCAGCAGGCCGACCAGGCTGATGGCAAACAGGACGGCAAAGGAGATGGCCGCCACGCGCAGCAGCGGCCGCAGGGTCGTGAAGCCGTCCAGCGTCGCATAGTAGTGGTGCAGCCGCCGCAGGGCGGTCAGCACAAGGATCAGCAGGGCCAGTGCGGCCGGGACTTTGTAGATCACGCTCTCGTCGCCGCCGGCTGCGGCGGATGTGACATGAGGACTCTTTCGTTTCATCGTATGCAATGCCTTTCTTCTCCCGGTCAGTCCAAGGCTCCTGCTTCATACAGAACGGCGCTCAGCGCGCAGAGCGGCGCTGTCTCACAGCGCAGGATGCGCGGGCCGAGGGAACAGATTTTCATATTTGCCTGCTGTGCGAAGCAGACCTCCGCTTCGGAAAAGCCGCCCTCCGGGCCGGTCATGATGCTGGCCGTGGAGAAGGGGGCCGCGCGGACCGCGGCGCGGAGCGGAAGCGTCCGCTCGTTTTCGTAAGGAAACAGCGGCAGATCGCACCGGGCTGCCTCCAGAACAGCCTGCTCAAAGCTCGGCAGGATGCGCACGGCAGGGATGCGCCCGCGGCCGGACTGCTCCGCCGCAGAGGCGGCGATTTTCTGCCAGCGCTCAAGCTTTTTGCGCGCCGAGGCGTCGTCCGGACGGGAGACACAGCGCGAAGAAGGAAATGCGGCAATGGCAAACGCGCCAAGCTCCGTAGCCTTCTGGATCACATGCTCAAGCTTGTCTGCTTTGGCATAGGCCATGTAGACCGTGCAGCGCACAGGCGGCTCGGACGCCGAGGGGCCGGAGGCCTGCACCGCAAGGCGGAGCTGCTCACCCGCAATGTCTGTGACGACGCAGCGCAGGTCCGTTCCGCAGCCGTCGCACACAGTCACGCCGTCGCCGGGCCGGAGCCGCAGGACCCGGGCGTGCCGGGCATTGTCGCCGGTCAGAACGAGGGAGCTTCCCTCAGCTGCGCCGGGTGAAACAAAAAACTTCGGCAAACCCGAAACGCCCACCTTCCTTATTTTACATGCAATTTGTATTATAACAGATTGCGTCCCGGTGCGCAAGAGTAAAAAGCGCGCAGATGCGTTCCTGCACCCCATGTAAGGCAAAAACTGCCATGTAGGTTTGTCAATGATGTGTTACACAACAGGAAAAGAAGCGAGAACCTGCCTGGGAGAGCGCCAGCTGAGGGGACGCATGGGGA
>CADCOJ010000178.1 GCA_902803075.1 Oscillospiraceae bacterium
GCTACAGAGGCATATTGAGGCGAGCTCTCACTCGCCTCAACCTGCATTATGGCGACCCGGAACAGACTCGAACTGTCGACCTCCAGCGTGACAGGCTGGCGTGCTAACCGACTGCACCACCGGGCCGTATGAGATGGTGGAAAGTACAGGGCTCGAACCTGTGACCCCTTGCTTGTAAGGCAAGTGCTCTCCCAGCTGAGCTAACCTTCCGTTTCCACACTGTCGCATCTCGCGGCGACGTGTGTATTATACTTTCTGATGCGACGAATGTCAAGAGCAATTTTTCAGCTCACGGAATTTTTTTCTATCAGGAGCGGAGCTTGTGTTTGACGCCGTCCGGGCCGATGACCCAGGTGTTGTCCAACTGCGTGCGCAGGCTGATCGTCACGGCGTCGATATACTCCCGCCGCAGCAGCGCCTGCTCGTGCCGCTCCTCCTCCGTGAGTCCCTCGCGTTTCTGCTTTCGTGCAAGCTCGTTGATGCGGTCGATTTTCTTCTGGTCCATGCTGCGCTCCTCTCTTTTACAGAAATCTGGTGATGGTAACAGCTGTGCGGCCTTTCTTTGTGGTGCCGCCCACCTCATCGAGGCGGATCTTCCCCAACCCGCGCACGGTGATGCAGTCGCCCGGCTGCACGCGCCGGTCTCCCTTGCGGCAGGGCATGGAGTTGAGTTCGCATTTGTCGGCAGCCAGGTAGTCTGCGGCCTTGCCGCGGCTGATGGAAAAGCCGGATGAGACCACGCTGTCGAGCCGGAGTGTCATCAGCGTGTCCCGGATCTGCCTTGTTTTCTGCTCCGGGACCGCGATCTGGCTGATCGCAATGCGGCTGACATGCAGCCGCGATCGGCCGGCGGACGTCAGATTCTCCAGCAGGTACGGCACGATCTCCCGCGTGACGAGCACATCAAAGGAACCCGGGCGGACATAGATGTCTCCCACAGTCTCGCGCTTGATGCCCGCGCCCATCAGGCTGCCGAGCACATCGCGGTGCGTGAGCGGCGCGTCGTCCTGCCAGACGGCGCGGAGCGCGGCGACGGGAGATTCATCCCCGGTCAGATATGTGTCGTCCAGATACTCCGGAAGATAGCAGCAGATCTCACGCTCGGCTGTCTCCGGGCCGCCGAAAAATCGGAATTCCGTGCCGCGCAGCAGCTCGGAAGCGAGCATCTGTTCGCGCTGCGTCAGAAAGCAGGTGAAGCCTGGGATCCCCCGCTCCTGCGCCGTACGGATGCGGTCATAGACACGGGCCAGCAGGATCTCATCTTCCTTTGTCTGTGCCAGACGCGCGATCACTTCCCTGCGTTCCATCCGAGCCGCCCTCCCATGTTTTTCCCATTGTATCATCTGCTGCGTAGGATTGCAACCGCGTTTGATGCTCCAAAGGTCCGCCCGCAGCTGCTGCCGCGGGCGGACCCGGTCTCATTATGACTCCTGCTGCGGCGTCTCGCCTTTTCCGGATCCGCCGGAGCGGCGTCTGCCGCGGCGGCGGCGCGAAGAAGACTTCTGCGCCGCAGGCTCCTGTTCCTGCTCCTGCTTCGGCTGCTCGCGGGGAGTCTTCGGCATCTTCAGCCTGGTCTCCTGCTGCGCGGCTTCGGTCTCGGGCGGGTTCTCTGCCCCGCCGGATCTTCCCTTCCCGCGGCGCTTGCGGCGGCGGCGCATCTGCATCTGCTCCGCCGTCTGACCGGTCTCGCCCGGTTCGTCCTGCTGTTCGGCGTTCAGACTTGCATCGGCAAAGATGACCTCCGGCAGCGGTTCCAGTTCCGCCTCATTTTTTGCCGCCGGACGCGGTCTGGAGGAGATCGGCGCGAAGTCCTTCGGGATCGGAGGGTCGGTCTTGCGGGCTTTGCCGCTGCGGATGACATAGATGTCGCTGTTTTTGTAGCTGCCAACCGTCTCAGGATGATCCTCCATGCGCACCTTGACGCTCTGGCGCAGGAGGTTGACCTCCGTCACTGTACCGCGTCCGTCCGGTGTGTCCACGAACGACTCGTTTTTGGGCGCGGTCTTGAGCAGATCCTCATAGGCCTCCTGCTCATATTTCAGGCAGCACATCAGTCTGCCGCAGGTGCCGGAGATCTTGGTCGGGTTGAGGCTGAGATTCTGCGTCTTGGCCATCTTGATGGAGACCGGCTGGAAATCGTCGAGAAACGCGCGACAGCAGAACGGCCTGCCGCAGACGCCGAGTCCGCCGACCATCTTGGCCTTGTCGCGCACGCCGATCTGCCGCAGCTCGATGCGCGTGCGGAATGCGGAGGCAAGGTCCTTGACGAGCTCGCGGAAATCGACACGTCCCTCAGCCGTGAAGAAAAAGAGGATCTTGCTGCCGTCAAAGGCACACTCCGCAGAAACAAGCTGCATGTCCAGGCCGTGGTCGCGGATCTTCTGGAGGCAGATATCATAGGCTCTGCGCTCCTTTTCCTCGTTCTCGCGGTTTGTGCGCTCATCCTGCTCGGTCGCGGGACGGATCACCTTGCGCAGCGGCATCACGAGCTCACTGCTGCGCACGATATGGTTTCCCGCGGAGCAGACGCCGAACTCGTCTCCGCGCGCGGTGTCGATGATGACACAGCTGCCCGGCGTGAGCGTCAGGCCGTCCGGGTCAAAATAATAGGACTTTGCATTGTTGCGGAAGCGGATATCGACGACCTCCACCGGCGTATCCTCCGTCTGCGGAGGCGCAGCCTGCTGCGAAGGGCATGCCTCGCAGACTTCACAGCAGCCTCCGCATTCCGGGATCTGCTGTACATCAGGCTCCTGCTGTTCAGGTTCCTGAGAAATGTTTTGTTCTTCCTGCATGGTTCGCTCCAATCTGCCGCATGGGCGGCATGTGAAAATGTTATCTGAGTTTTGCGGTCAGCCAGCCGATCACTGCGCCTGCGGACGCGTTGAGCTCCAGATCCTCTATGGCGGTCTGCAGCGCAGCAGCCGCCGCAAACAGCTCCGAGCCGGTCCTGACGGCGAGCAGGCGGTCTGTTTCCGGCGTACGGGCGGAAGGCGTGCTTCTGGCCTCAAGGCTGCGGACGATCCACTGCCGGATCTGCCCGAGGATCCGAATCAGCTGCTCGCGCTTTGTCTTTTCCAGCGGGACAAGCGCCTGCAGCACGCCGAACGCATCGCCCGCGGCATAGCTCTCGGCAAATGCGGCCGCCTGCGGTAGCAGATCGTCTGATTCCATTGCGCGCATCGCCTGGCCGAGAAAGCCCCCGCTGCGCCGGAACGCGTCCTCAAGCTCCTGCGGCTTCGCCTGCGGATAGCGCGCCTTCAGGAATGCCAGCGCCTCATGCTTTTCCACCGGTCCGAGCGCCAGCTCCGCGCAGCGGCTGCGGATGGTAGGGAGGATCCGTCCGGCGTTTGTAGTGAGCAGAAGGAATGTGCCGTAGGCCGGCGGCTCCTCCAGGATCTTGAGCAGCGCATTCTGCGCAGGCTCCGTCAGGTCCTGCGCGCGCGGGATCACATAGACCTTGCGCCCGGCCTCATTCGGCCGGATATAAACATCCGCGCTCATCCGGCGGACAAGTTCGACCGACACCGTTTTATGGTCCGCGTCGTCGACAGTGATGACGTCAGGATGGACGCCGGAAAAGACCTTCCGGCATGCCGGGCAGAGCCCGCACGGGATTTCCGGGCCGCCGGTGCAAACCATGGCCGCTGCAATGATCCGGGCCAGTGTATGCTTGCCGGAGCCCTCCGGGCCGCTGAGCAGCATACAGTGGGACACGCGGCCGCCTTCAAACGCGCCGGACAGGCGCATCCGCACCGCGTCATTGCCGATGAACTCCCGAAACCTCATACGCAGCTCCTTTTTCCGGCTTAAAAACCTCTGATTTTATAGTATAACAGATTTCAGAGCATTTCGCCACTGTTTTTTCTTTTGTTGACGTCCCGCCGTCTTTTTTCCCGGACACGCTTGCATTGTGCGCTCTGTGGGGCTATAATAATAGTATTCCAAAGAGAGGAGGATACCACTCATGAAGAAGTATCTGTCTGAATTCATCGGCACGCTCGTTCTTGTTGTCCTCGGCTGCGGAACAGCAATGCTGGTCGGCTGCGACGCTGCAAGCGGAAGCGGCTACCTGCTGACCGCCCTTGCGTTTGGCCTGACCATCGTCGCCATGGCCTACTCGATCGGCAACATCTCCGGCTGTCACATCAACCCGGCCGTTTCGCTGGGCGTCCTGCTGTCCGGCGGGATGCGTGTTGGAGAGTTTATCGGCTACGTCATCTCCCAGTGTCTCGGTGCGCTGGCAGGCGCAGGTCTGCTGGCTGCCATCTTCTCGCTCGGCGGCGTGGAGGACAAGACCGGAGGCTTCGGCTCCAACGGCCTGGCCGGCGTAGGCGGCAGTGCGGCAGCCGGCGTCCTCGTTGAGATCGTCCTGACCTGCATTTTCGTCCTTGCCATTCTCGGCGTCACCTCCAAGAAGGCCAAGCACGGTTCGTTCGGCGGTCTCGTCATCGGTCTGACGCTGGTGGTCGTGCACATTCTCGGCATCGGCCTGACCGGCACCTCCGTCAACCCCGCCAGAAGCTTCGGCCCGGCGGTCGTTGCGGCCATTGCCGGCAACGCGGAGCCTCTGAAGGCTCTGTGGGTCTTCATCGTTGCTCCGCTCGTCGGCGCTGCGATCGCGGCCTGCATCTACAAGGGTCTGGAAAAAGACTGAGCAACTTCCCCATACGCAGACACCGGGCGGCAATCGAAAGATTGCCGCCCGGTCCGTTTGTTGCTGGGATTGGATCAAGGCTGCCGCTTCAGTTCCCTGAGGCAGCTTGCGCAGATGTTCTTGCCCTTAAAGCTCTCTACGTTTTTCCCATCCCCGCAGAAAATGCAGGTGGGTTCATACTTCCGCAGAATAATGGAATCACCGTCTACATAAATTTCAATAGCGTCCTTCTCTGCAATGTCCAACGTGCGACGCAGCTCGATCGGGAGAACGATCCTTCCCAACTCATCTACTTTTCTGACTATCCCGGTTGATTTCATGGAATGACCCCCTTGCTCCCGGACACGTCCGGGAGTTCTGTACGCAGGACCGCGTTTCTTCCGATCCACATACCCACTTTATTTTAACAGCCAAATGTGTCCAAACTTTGAACATTTTCACAAAAAATGACGATTATTTATCATTTTTAGTTATATTTTTCCATATAGAGGAAATGACTGGAATGCTGAGTGCCCTTTGGATCATTTTTTTAATATGTGCGCTTGCCTCAGATCTGATAAGCGGTGCGCCCTACTGCGTCGGTACAGCCGCACTGGCCGGGGCCGCCCGCGGTGCGGAGATCGCGCTGTCGATTTCCGGTGCGCTTTGTCTCTGGTCCGGTGTCAACCGTGTGATGGAGCAGGCCGGGCTGCTGTCCCGGCTTGCAGCGCTCCTGCGCCCTGTGCTTGGCCGGCTGTTCCCGGTCAGCGCGTGCGACGAGACATGCTTTTCCCTCCTGTGCGGGAATCTCTCGGCAAATCTGCTCGGGCTTGGCAACGCAGCGACGCCGCTGGGCATCCGCACCGTGCAGCGGATGCAGCAGCACTCCGGCAGCGCAGGCATTTCGGATGAGCTCTGCCTGTTCATCGTTCTGAACACGGCCTCGCTGCAGCTGATCCCGTCCACTGCGGCGGCAGTCCGTGCCGGACTCGGCGCGGTCAATGCCTTCGACATCCTTCCTGCCGTTTGGCTGAGCTCCGCCTGCTCCGTGCTGGCGGGCGTCCTGGCGGCCAGGTTCTTCGCCGCGGTGACGCGCCGATGATCGAATTTGTCATCCCGCTCATGCTGCTTGCGGTGAGTGCAGCGGCGCTGCACCGAAAGCTCGACGTCTTTACGCTTCTGACTGAAGGTGCGCAGGACGGAGTGCGGCTGCTTGCTTCTGTTGCGCCGACGCTTATCATTCTGATGACGGCTGTGACCATGCTGCAGCGGAGCGGTTTTTTCTCTCTGGCTGCACCGGTGCTCGCACCAGCCTGCCATCTGCTCGGGCTGCCGGAGGAGCTCGCGCCGCTGCTGCTTATCCGGCCCGTCAGCGCGAGCGCAGCGCTCGGCGTCGGGGCGGAGCTGATGCGTGTGTATGGCGTGGACTCCCGCATCGGCCGGACAGCCGCCGTGATGCTTGCCTGCTCGGAGACGACCTTTTATGCCATGAGCGTCTATCTCGGTGCGGCCGGCGTACGCCGGAGCCGCTATATCTTTCCGGCCGCCCTGCTGGCGGATCTGACGGGTTATGCCATGGCGGGCATATCTGTGCGGTTGTTTTTCGGCTGAAAGAGATTTTGCTCTGTACTTTCCGCCTGCCGTTTGCTATAATAGTTTCTACTTATGACAGTATAAAGGGTGAATACATTGAAACTTCTCATTGACCGGATCTCCGAGCAGCTCGCCGCTGCGTTTGCAGCCGCCGGCTTTGACGCATCCTATGGAAAGGCGACGCTCTCCAACCGCCCGGATCTGTGCGAATACCAGTGCAACGGCGCGCTTGCCGCTGCAAAAGCCTATCACAGAGCTCCCATCCAGATCGCAAACGCCGTCCTGGAGCATCTGCAGGGCTGCGAGCTGTTTTCCCGCTGCGAGGCCGTCATGCCGGGCTTCCTGAACCTGACGCTCTCGGACGTGTATCTGGCTGACTTTGTCCGTGAGATGACGTGCAGTGACGCTTACGGCGTGGAGAAGGATCCGTCGCCGCGCACCATCATGATGGACTACGGCGGCCCGAATGTGGCCAAGCCGCTTCATGTGGGCCATCTGCGCAGCGCGATCATCGGTGAGTCGATCAAGCGCATCTACCGCTTCTTCGGCAACCGTGTTATCGGTGACATCCACATGGGCGACTGGGGTCTGCAGATGGGCCTCATCATCGAGCAGCTGCGTGACGAAAAACCGGACCTGCCTTACTTTGACCCTGATTTTACAGGCGAATATCCTGCGGAAGCTCCCTTCACCATCTCGGAGCTTGAGACCATCTACCCTGCGGCAAGCGCCCGCAGCAAGACCGACGAGGCCTTCGCCGCCCGCGCGCATGAGGCCACGCGGCTGCTGCAGGAGGGGCGCCGCGGATACCGTGCGCTGTGGCAGCACATCATGCACGTGTCTGTGGCAGATCTGCGCCGCAACTATGACAATCTTGACGTCAGCTTTGACGTCTGGCTCGGCGAGAGCGACGCGCAGCCCTATATCCCCCGCATGCTCGAAACCGTGCGCGCAAAGGGGCTCTGCGTGGAGTCCGACGGCGCGCTGGTCGTGCCGGTGCAGGAGCCTTCGGATGACCGCGAGATCCCGCCGTGCATCCTTGTGAAATCCGACGGCGCAACGCTTTACGCGACGACCGACCTTGCGACCATCGTCCAGCGCGACGAGGACTATCATCCCGACAAATACCTCTATTTGACAGACAAGCGCCAGAACCTGCATTTTGAGCAGGTCTTCCGCGTGGCGAAAAAAGCCGGGCTCGTCCCGGAGCAGACGGAGCTGCAGCACATCGGCTTCGGAACGATGAACGGCAAGGACGGCAAGCCCTTCAAAACGCGTGCGGGCGGCGTGATGCGCCTGGAGGCGCTGATCGCAGACGTGACGGACTATGTTCTCGGGAAGATCCGCGAAAACCAGTCCGTTCCGGACGA
>CADCOJ010000179.1 GCA_902803075.1 Oscillospiraceae bacterium
CGCGTGCAGCGCTTCACCCAGGACGTGCTCAACCACATGCGCGAGCGCCTGTCCGACTACCAGGAGAAGTACGGCGACCTGTACAACCTGGAGGCGACCCCGGCCGAGTCCACCACCTATCGCTTCGCCAAGCACGACAAGGAGCTGTACCCGGACATCATCACCGCCAACATGAACGGCACGCCTTATTACACCAACTCCTCCCACATGCCGGTGGGCTTCACCGAGGACGTGTTCTCCGCGCTGGACATCCAGGATGACCTGCAGACCCTGTATACCTCCGGCACGGTGTTCCACGCCTTCCTGGGCGAAAAGCTGCCCGACTGGAAGGCTGCGGCAAACCTGGTGCGCAAGATCGCAGAAAACTACAAGCTGCCGTATTACACCATGTCCCCCACTTATTCTGTCTGCGCGGACCATGGCTATCTCACCGGCGAGCAGTACACCTGCCCGATCTGCGGCAAAAAAACCGAGGTCTACAGCCGCATCACCGGCTATTACCGCCCGGTCCAGAACTGGAACGACGGCAAGGCGCAGGAATTCAAGGATCGCCGTGTCTACGACATTGGCCGCTCCAGACTGACGCACACCGGCCCGATCCCCGCCCCCGTTGACGAGCCCGCGCCCGCGGCTGCCGCACCGGCTGCGGCTCCTGCGCCGGCTTCCGGCGACGAGATCCTGCTGTTCAAGACGCCCACCTGCCCCAACTGCAAGGCAGCCGGCGCTCTGCTGGATAAGGCCGGCGTGACCTACCGCGCGCTGATCGCCAACGATGAGCCGGAGCTGGCCAAAAAATACGGCGTCAAGCAGGCGCCCACGCTTGTTCTGGTGCACGGCGATACCTTTGAAAAGTACCGCGGCGTATCCGACATCAAGGGCTGGCTCATGAGCCGGTAAACCACACCATCTGCGGCGGCAGACGGAGCGCACGCCCGTCTGCCGCCCTGCATGAGAAAGGGAGATTTGGAATGTATGATTTGATCGTCGTCGGCGGCGGCCCCGCCGGTATGACTGCGGCGCTGTATGCACTGCGCAACGGAAAGTCCGCGCTTGTGATCGAAAAAACAGGCTTCGGCGGGCAGATCAACCACTCGCCGAAGGTAGAAAATTACCCCGGCACGCTCTCGATGAGCGGCAATGAATTTGCGGAACAGACGCTCAGCCAGATTCTGGCCCAGGGCGCGGAGATCGAGATCGAAACGGTCACGGAGGTCCGCTCTGAGGACGGGCGCAAGGTCGTCCGGACCGAGGAGGGCGGCTGCTATGAGGCGCGCGCCGTCGTGCTGGCCACAGGCGTCCGGCACCGTATGCTGGGGCTCCCCGGCGAGGAAGCGCTTGTGGGTGACGGCATTTCCTTCTGCGCGGTATGCGACGGCGATTTTTACGCGGGGCAGACCGTTTGCGTAGCCGGCGGCGGCAACTCCGCCCTGCAGGAGGCCATCCTGCTGGCCGAGAAATGCCGGGAGGTCATCATGCTGCAGGACCTGCCCTACTTCACCGGTGAGGCGAAGCTGCAGGACGTGCTCTTTGCGAAACCGAATGTGCGCGCGCTGGCGGATCTGAAAATCAACCGCCTCCTGACCGAGGACGGCGTCCTGCGCGGTGTGGAGGTCGAGGGCCGCACCGACGGGAACGTACAGCAGATCGCCTGCGACGGTCTGTTCGTCGCCATCGGACTGATCCCGGAGAACGAGCCGTTCCGGGATCTGGCAGAGCTCAACAGCTATGGCTACTTCGACTCGGATGAGACCTGCGTGACCAAAACGGACGGCATTTTCGTCGCCGGCGACTGCCGCAGCAAGCGCGTGCGCCAGCTGACCACTGCCGTGGCCGACGGCGCCACCGCCGCCCTGGCCGCCTGCCGTTACATAAACGGCCTCTGACAGGCGCAAAAAAACAGCTCCATCGGACAGATGGGGCTGTTTTTTATGGCAGGTGTCATGGTTCCGGGTCCGGCACCTCGATCTGCTTGATGAGGAACTCGTTGCCGCGCAGCAGGTAGGTATCCCCGCTTCCGCAGTGGGGGCATGTCCTGCCGTTCGGAACAGTCGGGTATTCCCGGCGGCAGTTTTCGCAGAAAGTCACCGCCGGGATCGTCTCGATCACAAGCTCCGCGCCGCGGACAAGCTCGTTCTTTTTCGACGCCCATTTCCAGCAGTCAGTCAGATACTGCGGGATGACTGCGGACACCTCTCCGAGCTCCAGTGTGACGCGGCAGATGCGCGTCACACGGTTCTCGGATGCGACCTGCTCCAGACTCCGGATGACATGAAAGACAACGCCGAGCTCGTGCATTATTTCTTCCCCGCGAACTTGACATGGATGGCCTGCTTTGCAGCATAGGGCAGGATCCCCTTGAGCTTATCCTCCGCGGTGCGCATGGTGGAACACTCCGGGCGCTCGCGGTGGATGGTGATGGCGTCAAAGGCGCACTTTGTGGTGCACACGCCGCAGCCGATGCACTTGTTGGGATCGACCACGGACGCGCCGCAGCCAAGGCAGCGGGCCGTCTCCTTTTTGACCTGTTCCTCGGTAAAGGCGATGCGCTCGTCGCGGAAGGTCCTGCGCAGCGCCTCGTTATAGCCGATGCGCTGGCGGGGCGTGTTGTCAAAGGTCGCCTCGTCGAGCTTGACGTCCGTCTTGTCCAGCTCCTTGAACTGGCGGCGGTTGCGGCCGATGGTCAGGGTGGAATGCGGCTGGACGAAGCGGTGCAGCGAGATCGCAGCCTCCTTGCCCGCTGCGATGGCGTCGATGACGAACTTCTGCCCGGTCATGACGTCGCCGCCGACAAAGATGTCGGGCTCAGCTGTCTGCAGCGTCAGCGCATTGGCCTTTGCGGTGCCGTTGCGGTTCAGCTCGACCTGTGTGCCCGCAAGCAGCTGGCCCCAGTCAACGCGCTGGCCGATGCAGAACAGGACCGCCGTGCACTGTGCCGTTTCGGTGACGGAATCGTCAAAGGTCGGGGCAAAGCGGCCCTCCGCATTTTTGACCGACAGGCATTTCCGGAAGCGGATGCCCGTGCAGCGGCCGTTCTCGGTCAGGATCTCCGTCTGGCCCCAGCCGGCATGGATGGAAATGCCGTCGCGCTCGCATTCGCCGCGGTCCTCCGCGCCCATGGGCATGTCGTCGTAGCTCTCCAGGCAGTACAGATCCACATGCTCCGCGCCGCAGCGCACAGCCGTGCGCGCGACGTCCGCGCCGATGTTGCCGCCGCCGATGACGACCACATTGCCGGAGAGTTTTCCTTCTCCGCGCAGGTTTACATCACGCATGAAGTCGATGCCCGCAGTCACGCCCGCAGCGTCGTCGCCCGGCACGTTCAGCCGGCCGCCGGACTGCAGGCCGACCGCCACGAAGAATCCCTTGTAGCCCTCGGCGCGCAGCTGCGGGATCGTGACGTCTTTGCCGACCTCCACGCCGCAGCGGAACTCAACGCCCAGCTCGCGCAGGACGTCGATCTCGGCGTCCACAACGTCCTTTTCCAGGCGGAACGAGGGGATCCCGTAGCGCATCATGCCGCCCACGCGGCTTTCCCGTTCAAAGACCGTGGGGCGATAGCCCTTTTCGGCCAGATAATAGGCGCAGCTCAGACCCGCGGGGCCGCCGCCGATGATGGCGATCTTTTCCTCAAATTCGCCGCGGACCTTGGGGATGACCTTCTCGGGCACGAACCGCGTCGACGCGTCGAGATCCTGCTGGGCGATGAAGCGCTTGACCTCGTCGATGGCGACAGCCTGATCCACCGTTCCGCGGGTACACGCGTCCTCGCAGCGGCGGTTGCAGATGCGTCCGCAGACTGCGGGGAACGGATTTTCCCGCTTGATGAGCTGCAGCGCCTCGCGGTATTTCCCCTGGGCGGCGAGCTTGAGATAGCCCTGCACGGCAATGTGCGCCGGGCAGGCGGTCTTGCAGGGGGCTGTGCCGGTATCATAGCAGTTGATGCGGTTGTTGTTGCGGTAATCCTCATCCCACATATGTTCGCCCCAGGGCGCCTCGGACGGCAGGATGTGGCGGGGATACGACGCCTCGGAGCCGTCGGCCAGGCAGAGCTTCCGGCCGAGCTTCACGGCGCCTGCCGGGCAGTATTCCACACAGCGGCCGCAGGCCACGCATTTTTCCTTTTCCACGCGCGCGACATAGGCCGAGCGCGACATATTGGGCGTGTTGAACAGCTGGGACGTGCGCAGCGCATAGCAGACGTTCACGTTGCAGTTGCAAATGGCAAAGATCTTGTTTTCTCCGTCAATGTTCGTGATCTGGTGGACAAAGCCGTTCTCCTCCGCCTTTTTGAAGATGGCAAGCGCCTCCTCGCGGGTGATGTAACGGCCGCCCTTGTGCGTCTCCACGACATAGTCGGCCATGTCGCCCACGGCGATGCACCAGTCGTGGAAATCGTCGGCGCAGCCCTCGTCATAGGTGCGGCGTGACATACGGCAGGAGCAGGGGCTGGCGGCATATTTGCCGTCATATTTGTCCAGCCAATGGGAGATGTGTTCGATCGAAATGGACTGCTCGTCCATCTGGATGGCCTTCTCCACAGGGATGACGTGCATGCCGATGCCGGAGCCTCCGGGCGGCACCATGGGCGTAACCTTCTCAAGCGGCAGGAACGTCATGCGCTCGAAGAAGCGGCCGAGCTCCGGATGCTCCTCCAGCAGCTCTTCATTCATGTTGGTGAATTCCCCGATGCCGGGCACGAACATCGGCAGGATCCAGCGCTTTTCATGGTTGGGATTCTTGCCGTCCAGATTTTCCCGGTTGTATTCCAGAAGGCCCGTGTAGGACATGTGCTCCAGCATGTTTGTGAGCGTTTCGTCGTCCAGTCCGGACAGCGCCTTGAGCTGCGCGAAGGTCTTCGGCTTGCGCACGCCCATTTTCAGGGCAAGCTCCGCCTCCTCGTCGGTGGCGATGGCGGCCAGGGCCCAGTATTCCGGGTCGTCCTTTGTGAGGGGCTTGAGGCCCAGGTGATACGGGATGCGGTCGGTGACAAGCTTGCCGAGCTTCACGATGGGCTCGCGGATGGGGCTGTTGTCGATGATATTCGCAGGCTTTGGTACGTCGCGGATTGACATGATGATTACCCTCCGTTTCCGGCGCCGGATCCCGGCGCGGCTTCCTTCGACACAATTATACAGAATATGTGAATACTTGGCAACTGTTTTCTGTGCGGCAGTCCGCTCCGGGGCGGAAAATGATCCGCTGAGCCGGAACTTTTTCGTTGCCGAATGCGTCAGATTATGGTATCATGGGTATCAGAAGTATCCGGCGCTTGCCATGCAGGCACGCGGACAAAACAAAAAAGAAAAGGAGATTGTATCATGGGTCTTATTCAAGCGGCACTCGGTGCAGTCGGCGGTGTGCTGGCTGATCAGTGGAAAGAGTACTTCTACTGCGAATCCCTGCCGGAGAACGTGCTGGTCGTCAAGGGCCAGAAGCGCGTCTCTGCCCGTTCCTCCAACACCAGAGGCAATGACAACATCATCTCCAACGGCTCTGTTATCGCCGTTGCGGACGGCCAGTGCATGATCATTGTCGATCAGGGCAAGGTCGCGGAGCTTTGCGCGCAGCCGGGCGAATTTGTGTACGACACATCCACGGAGCCCTCCATCTTCTGCGGCAACCTCGGTGAGAGCCTGAAAGAGACCTTCAAGCAGATCGGCAAGCGCTTCACCTTCGGCGGCGAGCCCCCGAAGGATCAGAGAGTCTACTACTTCAACACCAAAGAGCTCATCGGCAACAAATACGGCACGCCGTCTCCTGTGCCGTTCCGTGTCGTCGACCAGAGAGTCGGCCTGGACGTGGATATTTCCATCCGCTGCTTCGGCGAATACAGCTACCACATCTGCGACCCGATGCTGTTTTACACCAATGTGTGCAGCAACGTTGCGGATATGTACACCCGCGACCGTCTGGAAGGCCAGCTCAAGACCGAGCTGCTGACCGCTCTGCAGCCTGCGTTCGCCAAGATCTCCGACATGGGCATCCGCTATTCCGCCCTGCCCGGCCACACGCTGGAGCTCTCCAACGCGCTCAATGAGGTCCTTTCCGAGAAGTGGCGCAACCTCCGCGGCATCGAGATCGTCTCCTTCGGCGTCTCCTCCGTGAAGGCAAGCGAAGAGGACGAAAAGATGATCAAGGAGCTGCAGCGCAACGCCGCCTTCCGCGATCCGACCATGGCGGCCGCACATCTTGTCGGCTCCCAGGCGTCCGCCATGCAGGCCGCTGCCAGCAACCAGGGCGGCGCCGCAATGGCCTTCATGGGCATGAACATGGCCGGCGCTGCCGGCGGCATGAACGCCCAGAACCTCTATCAGATGGGCGCGCAGCAGCAGTACCAGCCGCCCGTGCAGGCTCAGGCGCCTGCCGCCGCCGGCTGGACCTGCCCGCAGTGCGGCAAGACCGGCGTGACCGGCAAGTTCTGCCCTGAGTGCGGCACCAAAAGGCCCGAAGCGCCCGCCGGCTGGACCTGCTCCTGCGGCGCGGTGAACAAGGGCAAATTCTGCTCCGAGTGCGGCGCCAAAAAGCCTGAGGGCGTCCCGCAGTACAAGTGCGACAAGTGCGGCTGGGAGCCGGAAGACCCGACGCACCCGCCGAAGTTCTGCCCTGAGTGCGGCGATCCGTTCGACGACGGCGACATCAAGAAATAATCCGATCCGCCAACGTTCTGCAGGAGGTTCCTGAATGGCGTCTCAAATCACAAACTACAAATGTCCCGCCTGTACGGGCCCGCTGCATTTTGTCGGCGCGTCCGGACGCCTGGAGTGTGACTACTGCGGCTCGACATATTCCGTCGAGGAGATCGAAGCGCTTTACAAGCAGAAGGATGAATCCGCTGCGCAGGCAGCGGCTGCGGCGGAAGCGGCTCAGGCCGCTTCCCAGCAGGATCCTGAGACCGCCCAATGGGCCGACTATGCCGGCGATGACTGGGGCAAGGACGGCATGCGCAGCTACAACTGCCCGTCATGCGGCGCGGAGCTGATCTGTGACGCGACGACCGCCGCCACCTCATGTCCCTACTGCGGCAACCCGACCATTGTCCCCGGGCAGCTCTCCGGCGTCAAAAAGCCGGATTACATCATTCCCTTCAAGCTCGACAAGCAGGCCGCCATCCAGGCGCTCAAGGCGCATTACAGAGGCAAGCCGCTCCTTCCGCGGGTCTTTTCCGCGCAGAACCACATTGAAGAGATCCAAGGCGTGTACGTGCCGTTCTGGCTCTTCAGCGGCGATGCGGACGCAGACCTGAGCTTCAACTGCACACGCTCCATGACTACCCGCGAAGGACAGTACCGCGTCACGACCACGCAGCATTTCCTTGTGCGCCGCAGCGGCACCGTCCCGTTTGAGAAGGTCCCGGTGGATGCTTCAAGCAAGATGCCCGATGAGAACATGGACTCCATCGAACCGTTTGACTACGGCGAGCTCAAGCCGTTCTCCAATGCATACCTGCCCGGCTTCCTGGCCAACAAGTATGATGTTTCCATCGACGATTGCGCACCCCGTGCCGACGAGCGCTGCACCAACAGCTCTGTCCGCGCCGTTGCATCCACGGTCACCGGCTATCAGACCTGCACGCCGGCCGCGCAGAACGTCCGGCTGCACCGCGGAAAGGTCGATTATGCGCTGCTTCCCGTCTGGATGCTCCACACCAAGTGGAACGGCAAGGACTACCTGTTCTCCATGAACGGGCAGACCGGCAAGCTGACCGGCGATCTGCCGACGTCCATGGGCCGTTTCTGGGCATATTTCGGCGGGATCTTCGGCAGTCTGGCGGCAGTGCTCTATGTGCTGCTGTTCGTGCTGTAGGAGGTGCAGGAAGATGAAGAAAAGATGGTTCCTTCTCTGCGCCGCGCTGCTTATTCTGTTTTCACTGAGCGTTTCCGCTGCAGCCGTCCAGACCGACGCGCAGCTGCCCTATGTCTATGACGCCGCGCAGCTGCTCTCCGACGAGCAGAAGGCCGATCTGGAGCAGCGCGCCGAGAACTTCACGGAGCTCTATGGCTGCGGCATCTACATCGTCACTGTGGACGATTTCACCCGCTACTCGGACAGCTACTCCATCGAATCCTTTGCCGAGCAGGTCTACCGGTCCTATACACTCGGCGTTGGAGAAGATGACACCGGCATCATGCTCATCCTGAGCATGGCCGAGCGCGATTACGATCTCTGCGCCTACGGTGCGGACGCGCACACCGCGTTCACAGACTACGGCAAGGACGTGCTTGCGAACCGCTTCCTTGATGATTTCCGAAATGACGACTGGTATGCAGGCTTTGTCGATTATCAGAACGGCTGCGCCAGCCTGCTGCGTCAGGCAGCTGCCGGCACCCCTCTGGACTACGACACCGACCCTGCGCGTCTGGAGACACAGAAGCGCTTCAAGCTTGGCGTTGTGATCGTCGTCCCGCTTCTGATCGCACTGATCGCCTGCCTTGTCATGAAGGGCCGGATGAAAAGCGCCGTCAAAAAAACACAGGCCGACGACTACATCCCCCCGCGCGGCATGCGTCTGACACAGCGGGTCGATCAGTACCTGCGCACCACGCAGTCGCGCGTGCGCATCGAGTCAAATCGCTCCTCGTCCGGCAGCCACCACGGCGGCACATCCATCTCCTCCGGCGGCTTCTCACATCACAGCGGCAAATTCTGAGCCGTCCCCGCAACACACAAAACCAGCCCGGTGCGCAGACGCGCACCGGGCTGGTTGGTTTTTGGAGAAATGCCGGGGATCACTTTGCGCTGTCTCTCTCCTCCAGCGCATGATTGATCTCATTCATACGCGTTTCGGTGAGGGTAAAGCGCTTTTTGAACCAAAACAGGGCCACGAACAGACCGGCGACCGGAATGATCGTCATGGTCATGCGCAGGCCGACCTTTGCGGACGATGCCACGCCCAGCGACCAGTCAACAAGCTTATCGGCCTCGGAAACCTCGGTGCCGGACTGGAGATGGTTGACGCTCAGGCAGATGGACGCAACCAGGGCGGCTACGCCGGAGGCCAGCTTCACGACAAAGGTCTGCATGGAGAAGATCACGGATTCATCGCGGCGGCCGTTCTTGAGATCGCCGTAGTCAACGGTGTTGGCCAGGAAAACGGTGGTGATGACCGTCAGCATGCCGTTGGCAGCAAAGATGAAGAACGCCGGGATGAACAGCAGATAAACGCTCGACATGTTGGTGAACGCCAGCGCCAGCAGCGCAGCATAGCCAGCCATTGCCATACCGAGGCAGATATAGAAGATCTGCAGGCTGTTGAACTTTTTGCGCAGCAGCGGATAGAACGCCATCATGCTCAGCACCTGGATCGCGCCGCCGAACATGTTGAACAGCACATAGGCGTCATTCCAGCCGGTGGTACCGAAGTCATATTTGAAGAAGTAGATGACAAGGTTCGAGGTGATGTAGATCGAGCAGTTGATGAGGACGATGGCAACGGTGACCGTCATGGCCTGGTCGTTCTGGATCAGCGCCTTGAACATCTGGCCGACGGAAACGGTCTTCATCTCCGCAGTGGACTTTTCCTTGACGTTGATGCACGTCAGGACCGTGAACAGCACGAACAGTGCGGCCACAAGGAGTGAGAAATATTTGAAGCCGACGATCTCGATCATTTTGGCGCCGGCACTCTCGCCTGCGAACATCCGGCCAAGCGCCGGGACGAGCAGCATGGTGACGATGGTGATGATGGCGCTGCCGACACCGGCAGAGGTCCTGGCCAGGGTGGTCAGGTTTTCACGTTCCTTGCCGCCCTCTGTGAAGGCCGGGATCATGGACCAGTACGGGATGTCCATCATCGTATAGGTGACGCCCCAGAGGATATACGTCACAGCGGCGTAGGCGACAAGTCCCCTGGCGTCCATGGCGGGAGGCGCTGCAAACATCAGCACCAGCACGACTGCGTTGGTGAGCGTGCCGATGAGCAGCCACGGGCGGAACTTGCCCCAGCGGGTCTTGGTCTTGGCGACGATGACGCCCATGATCGGATCGTTGAATGCGTCAAATACACGCGCGGCCATCAGGATGATGCCCATGGCGATGGCGCTGACGCCCAGCAGATCCTGGAAGTAGTACAGGACGTAGCTGGCTGAGAGCATGTAGACCATGTCCTTGCCGACTGCGCCCAGCGCGTAGGACAGCTTGGCTTTTCCGGAAAGTTTCATGCGATTGTTCTCCTTCTCCTTACTCTTGATTTCTCTTTTTCAGCTCCATGGCGGTCTGCACGACCTTGTACGCGCCGTCATAGATGCCCATGGACTTGTTGCGCACGATGTTTTCGCACATATCTGCCAGCGTCACGCCGTCCGACATGAACAGCTCGATCATCTGCAGCGTGTGCGGGATGTCCCGGCATTCGAGCGTGCCGTCTCCGATCTCTGCGGAATGGACGGCGCCCCATTGCTCATGGCCGCCGATGCGGCGGATGAACAGCTTCGGGACCGGATAGAATGCGAGCTCGCTTGGCTTGGTGACCAGCACGTCGCAGCTGCGCATGAGCAGGTTCGTGGCGTACACAGCCTGGAAAATGTTGCTGTGATAGAAGGCATGGACGCCGGTCACATCGCCCCGCAGCGCTTCGGCAGCAAACTGCTGCGTTTCCTCCCATGCCTCAAAATGCGTGGTGGAGACGGACTCCAGCGCAGGGATCTGTCTGACCAGATCGTCCCAGACGCTGCGGTAATCGCCTACGTTCACATACAGCGCCGCTTTCCCCTGCTCGATCTTCGGGAGAAGGTGGCGGATGATGGCGGCGAAGATCTCCTTCTGCGCGCCGGCGCCGCCGATGGTGAGCAGGAAGCGCATGGGCTTGCCGTTCCTCTTCCGCTCCAGGCGCGCAGCGCAGTCTGCCTCAATGTTCCGGACGAGCTCGTCGTCGATGTAATGGCCGGTATAGAGCAGGCTGTCCTCCGGCATGGGCGTAAGCGTCTCGCTGCCGCGCATGCCGTTCAGGATCCGGTAGCCCTGATAGGCAAAGTGGGTCTGGACAGTATGGAC
>CADCOJ010000180.1 GCA_902803075.1 Oscillospiraceae bacterium
ACTGTCGCGGATCTGGTCGGGATCATGTTTCATCTGCGCAAGCTGTTCGCGCGTCTGCGCATCCAGTACATGCTGGCTGCACCAGTGAAGATACTGTTCATTGGCAAGATCCATATTGATTCCATCCTCCTGCGGCGTCAGCCGCTTTTTTTGCTTTTTTATCATAGCATGAAACAGGCGCAATGTCAAAGTGCACATGGAAAAGGCGCACCTTTTTCCGGAAAATAGGATCCGCTCTCTTGCAGTTCCGGCAAAAAAGTCGTATAGTGTAACCATCTGAAATCCATTTTGGAAACGGAGAATGAATATGGACAACAACAATCGACCGCACAGCCGGGAGAAACATGTCTCCTCCGGCAGTGCGCATCTGGAAAAGGGCGGCAGAGTCGAAACCGGCGGCCGTCCGGTGGGCGGCAGCGACGGCCGGGGCAGCACCCGTCCGCAGCAATCCCAGCGCACAGGCTCATCCTATTCCGCGCCGCAGCGCTCCTCCGGCGGCCTGTTGGGGATCCTCCTCGCGCTTCCGAAGGGCATCCGAAGGATCCTTCTTCTGGTTGTCGCCTTTGTTATCATCTCTTCCCTGCTGCGCACATGCAGCAAGTCCGGCTCGCTGGACTATGACGACTACGGATATGAAAGCCAGCAGCAGTCCGCACAGCAGCAGACGGCGCAGCCCTCCGTCACGCTTCCGTCCGAAACGGGTCTCTCCGGGCTCAACACGGCGACGCTGTTTGACGCCGATCCGCTGCAGATCGAGCAGCAGAACACAGGCGCCGGCGAGCAGCCGGATCTCACCATCTCCGGCAGCGCGCGGGCAAAGCGTGTGATCCCGAAGGGCAACGGCCAGGATGTCGTGACGATCATGGTCTACATGTGCGGCACGGATCTGGAGTCCAAATACGGTATGGCAACAAGCGATCTGCAGGAGATGATCAAGGCGAACATCTCCGACAAGGTCAATCTCATCGTCACCACCGGCGGCTGCAGCCGCTGGAAAAACAACGTGATCTCAAACAAGGTCAACGAGATCTACAAGGTCGAGACCGGCGGCCTGCGCCGTCTGGAATCCGATTTCGGCACAAGGGCCATGACCGATCCGGACAACCTGACGAATTTCATCAACTATTGCCAGAAAAACTACCCGGCCAACCGCAACATTCTGATCTTCTGGGACCACGGCGGAGGCTCCCTCTCCGGCTACGGCTACGACGAGAAAAACAAGTCCGCAGGCTCCATGCCGCTGACAAAGATCAATTCCGCACTCAAAAATGCCGGATGTACATTCGACTGGATCGGCTTTGACGCTTGCCTGATGGCGACGCTGGAGACGTGCCTTGTCTGCAACGAATATGCCGACTATATGATCGCCTCTGAGGAATCCGAGCCCGGCACCGGCTGGTATTACACAAGCTGGCTGAACGCACTGTCGAAAAACACCTCGATCTCCACAGTCGAACTATCGAAGGTACTGATTGACGGCTTTGTGGACGCAAGCTGCGCTGCTGCACCCAGTGCAAAGGTCACGCTTTCGGTGGTGGATCTTGCAGAGCTGTCCGGCACTGTCCCCGACGCCTTCCGTGATTTTTCAACCTCCACCACACAGCTGCTGCAGTCGAGCAGCTATCAGCAGGTCTCCAACGCCCGCGCAGGCGTGCGTCAGTTTGCTGCCAGCAACCGCATCAATCAGGTCGATCTGATCGATCTGGCCAAGCGGATCAACACAGCTGAATCAAACGCGCTGGCAAAGGCGCTCTCAGGCTGCGTCAAATACAACAACTCCACGATCTCCCGTGCATACGGCGTGAGCATTTATTTCCCGTATGAATCTCTGAGCTCCATGAACAGCGCCATCGCCGCTTACCAGGATCTCGGTATCGACACGGAATACACCAAGTGTATCCGCAGCTTCGCCAGTCTGGCGCAGGGCGGGCAGATCGCCGCAGCTTCTTCGCAGCCGTCGCTGTTTGGAACCGCTTCAGGAGGCGGTGATCTTCTGAGCGCGCTCCTGTCCTCCTACGCGGGCGGCGCGACCGCTTCCCCGGTCGAATCCCTCTTCGGCGGATACACGAGCTCCTCCGGCGCGCCTTCTGCCGGCACCAGCCTGGACGCCGCAAGCGTGATGGATCTTCTGTCCATGTTCGCCGGGCGCAGCATGCCGCAGGGCATGGAATGGGTCGACACGGATCTTGTTGCCGGCAGTGCGCGCACGATCTCTCAGAACTACATTGATCCCGGCCGCATCAGCATCAGCTACAACGGCGGCCGCCGCGTTCTGTCTTTGACCGAGCAGGAATGGTCGCTGATCCAGACTGTTGAGCTCAATGTCTTTGCCGATGACGGCGAAGGATTTATCGATCTCGGCCGTGACAATGTCTTTGAATGGCTTGGGGACGATCTGCTGCTCGACTATGACGGCACCTGGATGACAGTGAACGGCACGCCGTGCGCATACTATCTGCTCTCTGACGATGATAACGGAGACGGCACCTGGACGACCACGGGCCGGATCCCGGCACTGCTCAACGGCGAGGCTGTGAATCTTCTTGCAGTATTCAGCAGCGACGCGCCTGCCGGTCAGATCGTCGGCGCATATCCGCTTTATGAGGATGCGCAGATCCTGACGCAGGCCAAGGGTAACATCCCCGTTATGCCCGGCGACACGATCCAGTTTCTCTGTGATTACTACGCCTATGACGGAACATACGATTCCAGCTATACACTCGGAACGCCCATCACCGTTGGCTCGTATGGCCTGACACTCTCCAACATGGCGCTTGACGCCACCGGTTACAGCGTATGCTATCGCCTCACCGACATCTACGGCAATCAGTACTGGACGCCGGCCTGGCAGCAGTAAGAAAGGACAGACGCACCATGACGACTTTTTCTCAGATCCCCTATCAGCGCCCCGACACCGAAGACGCAAAACGTCAGCTGACCGCGCTGACGGAGCGTCTTGCCTCCGCACAGAGCTATGCGGAAGCGAAGGACGCGTTCCTCGGCGTGGAAGCGCTTGTCTCACACATCTTCACGCAGCGAACGATCGCCAGCATCCGCCACTCGATCAACACGGAGGACGCGTTTTACGATGCCGAGATGAAATTCTGGAACGCAGTGATCCCCGAGCTGATCGAGTATCAGCAGAAATGGACGCAGGCGCTTCTTCATTCACAGTTCCGCCCGGACTTTTCCGCAGAATACGGCGATCTGATGTTCCTCAACGCGGAAATCGAGCTCAAGACCTTCTCCCCTGCAATCATCCCGGAGCTGCAGCAGGAGAGCGATCTCACGCAGGCATACGAAAAGCTCCTCGCATCCGCGCAGATCCCCTTTGAGGGCAAAACCTATACGCTCTCTCAGCTCAGTCCGTTCAAGAACGATCCGGATGATGCGCGCCGTCTGGCCGCATGGAAGGCGGAAGGACAATGGTACAAGGAGCACCAGGCCGAGCTTGACGAGATCTATGACAAGCTGGTGCATCTTCGTGATCGGATGGGCAAGGCTCTCGGTTATGAAGGCTACACAACGCTCGGCTACTACCGCATGGGCCGCAACTGCTACACGAAAGAGGATGTGGAGCGTTTCCGCGCCGCCGTTGTCAAGTATCTCGTCCCGGTAGCCGACAGTATCTACCGCGCACAGGCTGCACGTCTCGGCAAGCAGTACCCAATGAGCTTTGCAGACAATGCGCTGCAGTTCAAGAGCGGCAATCCGCGCCCCTGCGGAACGCCGGAACAGATCCTGGAGCAGGGTCAAAAGTTTTATGACGAGCTCTCCCCGGAAACCAGCGAATTCTTCCGCACGATGCGCAAATATGAACTACTGGACGTTCTGTCCACAAAAGGCAAGGCCGGCGGCGGCTACTGCACAACACTGCAGGATTATCACGTTCCGTTCATTTTTGCGAATTTCAACGGCACACAGCACGATGTGGAGGTCGTGACCCATGAGGCCGGACATGCCTTTGCCTCCTGGACGAACCGCTTCCGTGTCCCGGCCGACTATATCTGGCCGAGCATGGAGGGCTGCGAGGTGCACTCCATGAGCATGGAGTTTTTCGCATGGCCCTGGGCCGAAGGCTTCTTCGGGACAGACACGCGCAAATTCCGCTACTCGCATCTGGCCGGCGCTCTGACATTCATTCCCTATGGCACGATGGTGGATCATTTCCAGCACATTGTCTATGAAACGCCGGAGCTCACCCCCGCGGAGCGCCACGCGGAGTGGAAGCGTCTGCTTGGGATCTATATGCCCTGGATGAGGCTGGACGGCGAGATCCCCTTCTATGCCGACGGCGAAGGCTGGCAACGGCAGCACCACATCTACTCCAGCCCGTTCTACTACATCGACTACTGCCTTGCGCAGACGGTCGCGCTGCAGTTCTGGGCGCGGATCCAGAAGGACCGTAACGATGCCTGGTCGCACTATATGGCCTACACAAAGCAGGGCGGCAGCCGTGTGTTCACAGACCTGCTCAGGAACGCCGGGCTCGACAGCCCGTTTGAGGAGACCTGCCTGCGCGGCGTGTGCGAGGCCGCGCGCAGCTGGCTGGACGCCTATGATCTGAGCGGCATCGAGTAAGCGCTCTCAAACACGACAAAAACGCCCCGTCTCATGGAGACGGGGCGTTTTTGATCCTTGTGCGGAAGGTCAGACAATCAGCCGTTCAAGCGCCTGCTTCGGCTGAAGACCGATGCTCTGACGGACGACCTGTCCGTCCCGGAACACAACAAGTGTCGGGATACTCATCACACCATACTGAAGCGCAAGATCCGGATCCTCGTCGATATTGACCTTGCAGATCTTGACCTCGGGATGTTCCGCCGCAAGTTCCTCAAGCGCCGGGGCAAGCATTCTGCACGGGCCGCACCACTCCGCCCAAAAATCCACCAGGACCGTCTGGTGCGCCTGCAAAACCTCTTGTGCAAATGACGAATCTGTGACATGCATAACTGCCATCTGGGATGCTCCTTTCCTGTTGATCGCTGCTGTGAAACACTGTCTTCCGACGACTGGCCGCGGGTGCGGTCAGTCAATGATCCCGTATTCACGAAGAAGCCGGACACGGCTCTTTCCGATGCGGACGCTCTGCGCCGGGCTTACATCCCTCCGGCTTCGGAACAGGTAGCGGATCAGCCGCTGCATCCATGCTGCCGGAAGCAGCCAAGGCATCCTGCGCAGATACGGGTACTTCCCCTGCATGCTGCCCAGCGGCGGAAAGACGGAGATACGCCAGCTGTGCGCGCGCGTGCCGCGTTTCTGTGCAGAGACCGCCTCAAGCGTGATCGTGCTGCTGTGCAGCCGATCTTCACCCGATGCGCCGAGCGCGCCGCCGGCAAGCATATCCTCCAGCAGCGGCTGTTCGTCCACCTGGAGCGCCGCAAACGGCGCAGGCACAGCCGCATCAAGCAGCCCTGCGGCGATCCTCAGCAGCGCGGCCGCAAAACGCTCCGTCCGGAGTGCTTTGCAGCATGCAAGAATATATGTCCAGTCGATCTGCGTTTCCTGTGCGTGCGCAAACATGGCGATATCACAGGCAGCCCGGAGTCCGGTCCCGCTGTGCAGAAAATGCTTGTATGCGTGCAGGATCAGATAGAGGATATGATCTGTCGGGGCAAGCGTTCGGACGGAAACATCCTCGATCTGCACGCGGATGCACCGGGCGAGCGCTCCTTCAAAAAATCGATTGCAGTCGCCGTAGGCATCGGAATCCGGTGCAAACAGGCTTGTATGCAGCTCCAGATAGGTCGGAGAACCGTCCTTGTGATAGCTCAGCTCCGCATCCGTCTCCGGGTCCGCGTCGGCATCGTCTGCGTGAAGGCCGCTGGCGAGAAGGAAGCTGTGGAAGCGTGCCGCATCCTTTGCGGCGACGAGAAGATCCTCATCCACGGACGGGCGCAGCATCGGCATGGGATAAAGGCTGCGGATGCACACGCCCTTGAGGACTGCAGGGTCCAGCCCCTGCCGCTGCGCATGAAGCATCAGCGTCAGGAACTCATTTGTCTGGACGATCTGCCGGACGGCAGCAGATACCGCCTTTTCCTGAAAGTGCCTGCATGTGTCCGGAGCCAGTGTCCGGAACGAATGGACACGGCAGACCGCCTCATAGACAAGCGGAAGAAGCTGCTGCTCCTCCGCCCGACGGAGGACCGCGCACCATCCGGAACCATCATGCTGCGGATCATCCGCAAGCGGCTGGGCGCGCAGCGCAGCGCGCAGGGCCGCAAAGAAAGTCCCGTCCGTCCCGGTCATGATTCATCCTCCGCGGGAACCAGGTATCCCTCCGCGCAGAGCGTCTGAAAAATCGGATCGAAGGTTGTGCGGATCTCTTCCTCCGGTTTTCGGAGCAGCGTCATGAACGTCCGGACAACATCCCGGTCCGTTCTGCCCTCCTGCTCCATGATCGCCCAGCAGGCAGACCAGAGGCGCGGGATGGGCCGCACACGCGGGCACTGCTCCCAAACCGCACGCGTGGCAACAAGCAGATCCACATCACAGATTTTCAGCCGGACGATCCCCGGCCTGATCCTATATGTCATGCTCCGCCTCCTGCTGCAGGGTCCCGAGCAGCATCTGCGCGGAACCGGAAATCGTATTGCTTGTCATGCGCCAGCAGCGTCCGGCCCGGACGATCATCTGCGTCATGACGCCAGACATGCGGATGACCGCTTCTCGCTCAAACGACTGGAATACAAGCGGGAATGCGCACACCGCCGCGTCCTGCTCCCGGCAGGGGGCAATACGGTCCTCGCCGCCGCGCTGAAGGAAAATCACGCCGCCCAGCGGCGCTGCCTCAGCGCCGTGCCAGCCCTCTTTTCCGTTCCAGGGCGAAGGATAGACCATAACGCGGCCATCCTCCAGCGCGTGAAGGACAGGCTTGTCGCCGTTGATGACGGAAATACCGTCCGGACACAGCTCCATCAGTGCGCGGCACTGTGTGGATTTTCCGACGCCGCTGCCGGCAGCAATGAGCCAGGCGCGTCCCCGGAAGCGGAGCGCCGCAGCATGAAACACGCAGCGGCGCTGCATCAGGAGCGCCTCCGAGACGGGCTGGCACAACAGGCAGAACTCCCCGAACGCATCGGCGGGGCTGCCGGCCGCCTGCCAGTCGGCAAGCACACGGTCAGTCACACAGACGGGCTCACCCTCCGCTGCGTTCTGCACAAGGAACCGCCTCAGCCAGTGCGTTGTCTCCGGCCAGCGCAGCGCAAGATTCAATTTGAAGCCGGCGAAGGCCGCCGTGCATACGGTAACATCATTCATATTCTATAAACAGCGAAAAAAGGCAAAGAATCCATACAATTCCCTGCCTTTCTTCCATGTATGATTCAAATTCAATCAAAGATCGCCTTTTCTGTGGACCAGTAGCAGATCGTGTAGCCGGATTCCAGCAGGTCGAACCATTCATCGATCTGCTCGTCGGAATACTGACTGCCGGTATAACTGTCCATGATGCCCTTGACCTCTACAATGGCATTGCTGTAGGCAGTGGGGTCCCAGCCCGTGACGCCGTTATAGGTTGCCGTTGAGATGGAGATCCCAAAAGCCGAGAACACAGCCTGAATGTCAGAATTG
>CADCOJ010000181.1 GCA_902803075.1 Oscillospiraceae bacterium
AAAGCGGCATACAGCCGTCTGATCTCGCTTGGTTATACAGTGAAGGATTTTCTTGTCACATATGCCAGGAATGTTCTGACCGGTCCGATAGAGCCGTAAACAAACAGCCCCCGTTTGTCGGTCGGCATGAGATGCCGGTGACGAACGGGGACTGTTTTTTGGAAGAAACAGATGTTTTGCTTCCGTGTAAATCAGTTCGTTCAGATTGCAAGCTGCGCGTTCTTGTGATAAACTGTTCACAGCAGAAAAAAGGAGTATACATGCCATGAAACTGATGGTACTTGACGGCAACAGCATCATCAACCGCTCGTTCTACGGCGTGAGGCCGCTGAGCACAAAGGACGGTTTTTTTACAAACGCGATTTTCGGCTTCCTGAACATTCTGGAGAAGCTGCGTACGGAAGAGACACCCGATGCGCTCTGCGTTGCATTCGATCTCAAGGGGCCTACCTTCCGCCATCTGCGTTACGACGGCTATAAAGCCACGCGCCATCCGATGCCGGAAGAGCTGGCCATGCAGCTGCCGGTCATGAAGCAGGTGCTCACGGCAATGAGAATTCCAATCTTCAGCTGCCAGGGCTGGGAGGCTGATGACGTGATCGGCACGATCGGTCGGCGCTGCGGCGATTCCGGATGGGACTGTGTGATCGTAACGGGCGACCGCGACAGCCTTCAGCTGATCGATGAACATGTACATGTGAAGCTGATCGTCACAAAGCAGGCACAAACTACTTCGACAGAATATGATGAAGCGCTGTTCACCAGAGAATATGGGTTTGCGCCCATTCGCCTGATCGACCTGAAAAGCCTGATGGGAGACAGCTCTGACAATATTCCGGGCGTGGCGGGTATCGGCCCCAAAACGGCCACACAGCTTCTCCTGGATTACGGAACGCTGGACGGAGTCTATGCGCACCTTGACCAGATCAAGGAGAAGCTTCGCGCCAAGCTCGAGGCGGACAGGCAGTCTGCCTATCTGTCTTACGAGCTTGCAACGATTCGATGCGAAGCGCCCATCGAATTCTCACCGGACGATTGCAAGGTTCAGGAGCCGGACAATGATGCACTGTACGCGCTGTTTTCACAGTTGGAATTCACACGGCTGATCCAACGCTATGGCCTTCATGCACCGCAGGCGCGCGTGCCCGTTCGAACAGGCACATGTCAGGTGAACACAGTAAAGGATGCTTCACAGGCGGACGAGGCGCTGCGCCGGCTTGCGGACGCGCCGTTCGCTGCCGTGCTGACTTCAGAGGATCTCAGTGAGGGATATGCCGCGCGGCAGGATGCGGCAGACGATACTGCTGAGGTCTGTGTCTTTTCCAGTCAGGAGCTTGGAGCAGCATATCTGCCTGTACTCCACCGCCTGTTTTCCGGGCAGATCCGGAAGGTCACACACGACTGCAAGACACTCATGCGCGAACTGTTGGGCCTCGGCATCGATCCGGACGGGTTCTGTTTTGATACCGCGCTTGCGGCTTATCTGCTCGATGCGACAAGAGGAAACTATGAACTCTCATCACTGGCAGAGCAGTATCTGTCGTATTCGCTTCCGGCGCCGGACGGAAAAACAGAGGATGGAACGGACGCATGTCGCGCGCGGCTCACCGCATGTGTGTCCGCGGTCATGCAGCTTTATGGTGTGCTGGAACCGCTTCTGCAGCAGCAGTCAATGCAGACGCTCTATGAGACGATCGAGCTTCCGCTTTGCCGCGTGTTGGCTGATATGGAGCACTGCGGCGTTCTGGTCGATCAGATGGCGCTCATCAGCTTCGGAAACATGCTCACTGAGCGCATACAAAGCGCCGAGGAGCTGATCTATTCCTATGCAGACGGCCCATTCAACATCAATTCTACACGGCAGCTCGGTGAATTGCTGTTCGACAGACTTGGGCTGCCAGCCTATAAAAAAACGAAGAGCGGCTACTCCACGAATGCGGATGTGCTGGAAAAGCTCCGGGGCCGCCATCCGATCATTGAGGCGATCCTTGACTACCGCATGTTGACCAAGCTTAAGAGCACCTACGCAGACGGTCTTGTTAAGCAGATCGCTGAGGATGGACGCATCCACACGACGTTCCAGAATATGGTCACAGCCACCGGGCGGCTGTCGTCTACGGATCCGAACCTGCAGAACATCCCCGTACGAACAGAACTCGGCAGCGAGATCCGCAAGATGTTCATTCCGGACGAAGGTTGCGTATTTGTAGACGCCGATTACAGCCAGATCGAACTGCGCGTGTTGAGTCACATTGCAGACGATAAGGCGATGCAGGATGCGTTTCGCTCTGGCCTTGACATCCACACGGCTACAGCCGCGCAGGTCTTTCACGTTGAAGCACAGGATGTAACACCGCTTATGCGCCGCCATGCCAAGGCGGTCAACTTCGGCATCGTTTATGGGATCTCGGAGTTCTCGCTCTCAGAGGATATCGGCGTTTCCCGCGCGGAGGCCAAACGGTATATCCAGAGTTATCTGGACCACTACCCCGGCGTGAAAGCCTATATGCACGATATTGTGGAACAGGCAAAGCGTGACGGCTTTGTTACGACGCTGTTTGGCCGCCGCAGGATGCTTCCGGAGCTCAAAAGCAGCAACTTCAACACACGTTCCTTCGGCGAGCGCGTTGCACTCAACACCCCCATCCAAGGGACGGCCGCTGATATCATGAAGCTCGCCATGCTGCGCGTGGACAAGGCGCTCAAGAAGCAGAAGCTGCATGCGAAGCTCGTTTTACAGGTGCACGACGAGCTGGTCGTGGAGTGTCCTCTGGCGGAGGCGCAGCATGTGCAGCAGACGCTCAAGCGGGAGATGGAATCTGTCGCGGAGATGAAAGTCCCGCTGCTGGCGGAGGCAAAGACAGGGGAAAGCTGGTATGCGGCAAAATGAATATCGTGATGGAACGCATGCGGCCGGAGCATCTTGATGCGATCGCTGCACTGGAAACGCGCTGTTTTTCCGACCCCTGGAGCAGAAGCGCGATCGAACCGGAACTGGAGAATCCCCTGAGTCTGTGGCTCTGCGCAGTGGACGGAGACACGCTGGCCGGATATGTCGGAAGCCAGAGCGTGCTCGGAGAAGCTGATATGATGAATCTTGCAGTCGCACCGGAATACCGCAGACGGGGGATTGGACGTGCGCTGGTCACAGAGCTCTGTGACCGGCTGATTCGGGAAAAACAGGTTCATGTCCTGACTCTGGAGGTGCGTGACTCCAATGAGGCGGCCATTGCACTCTATATGTCCTTGGGATTCTGCCAGGTCGGCCTGCGGAAAAACTATTACCTGAGACCCAGAGAGGATGCGCGCATCCTCAGAAAGGAACTGATATGAACATTCTTGCAGTCGAATCCTCCTGCGATGAAACTGCCGTTGCTGTGGTCCGGGACGGGCGCACGGTCCTGTCGGACTGCATTGCTTCCCAGGTGGAGCTCCACAGGCTTTATGGCGGCGTTGTGCCGGAGCTTGCGTCCAGAAAGCATATCGAGGCCATCTATGCGCTTGCGGATGAATCGCTTGCGCAGGCAGGTCTCACGCGGGCAGATCTGGATGCCGTCGCTGTGACCTATGCGCCTGGATTGATCGGTGCACTGCTTGTTGGCGTCAATTTTGCAAAGGCGGCCGCCCTGAGCCTTGGTTTGCCGCTGGTCCCTGTGCACCACATCCGTGGGCATATCGCAGCAAATTATCTTGCGTATCCGGATCTTGAGCCTCCCTTCGTCTGCCTTGTGGTCTCCGGCGGACACACGCTGATCGTTGATGTAGAGGATTACACGTGTTTTCATATCCTGGGCTCGACGCGTGATGACGCGGCAGGGGAATGCTTCGATAAGATCGCCCGGGTGATCGGCATGCCATATCCGGGCGGCGCTGCGCTGGACCGCAGATCAGCCGGAGGCGATGACCGGAAATACACCATGCCGCACCCGCATCTGAGCGGCAATCCGCTGGATATGTCGTTCTCCGGGCTCAAAACTGCGGCGATCAATCTGATCCACACAGCGGAGCAGCGTATGGAAACTTTAGATATTCCGTCGCTGTGCGCATCCTGCGCAGCAGCGGTCAGCAATGTACTGGTCCCGCGGGCAATGCAGGCGCTTGCGCAGACGGGCCGCCGGACACTTGCTGCAGCCGGCGGCGTTGCGGCGAACTCCCGCATTCGTGCAGATCTTCAGAATGCATGCGCGCAGGCAGGGATCCGGCTTTGTATGCCGCCGCTTTCCCTGTGCGGCGACAACGGGGCCATGATCGGCGCGCAGGGATACTATGAATATCTTGCCGGAAAACGCGCTGGAAGTGATCTGAATGCGTTTGCAACCATGAGTCTGGAGAAAGGCTGATCAGCCTGTCCCGAATGATCTGACCAAGAAAAACAGCCTGCCGAAGCTGTCCGGCAGGCTGTTTTGTTTGCAAAATGAACGTCAAAAAAATGCTTATGTCAACATGATCTCCGCATCTGATCGTGAAAGAACTTCTTTTCCGGATTTGTAAATAAATGGGAATTATGCTTGAATTTCAAAGAATTCAAGGATTTGTCGGCTGTTGAAAACTCTGTTGAAAGTGTGAATAACTTTCTGCACCCATCCGTTCATATAAAATTATGGTGAACTCTGCAAAGTCCGGTTTTGATTGAAATCGTTTGAATCCGACGATTATTCCGCAAGCTGCAGCGCCTGCCGCAGCGGTTCAGAAAACGGTTCAGAAAGCTCTGTGAGCGGCATTCGGGGAACTCCGACGTCAAGCCCCTGAACCTGAAGCGCTTTTTTGACCGGGATCGGATTCACTTCACAGAACAGAGCGCTGATGAGAGGTGTCAGCGCAACTTGCGTCCGGCCTGCCTCACGGAAGTTTCCATCCAGACACAGATCAGTCAGCTGTTTCATCCGTTTTGGGGCAACGTTGGAGCAGACGGAGATCACACCCTTTGCACCCAGGCACATCATAGGCGCTGTCAGTTCGTCGCACCCGCTCCAGACGTGGAACGTATCTCCGCATAGATGAAGGATCTCGGCGGTTTTAGCAAGATTTCCGCCTGCGTCTTTGATTCCGTTGATGTTTGGATGTCTTGCAAGCAGCGCACAGGTTGCCGGGCAGATCTCCATTCCTGTGCGGGACGGCACGCTGTACACGATCACAGGACATGTGACCTGATCGGCAATGGAGCAGAAGTGCGCTGCAAGTCCGCCTTGCGTGCATTTGTTATAGTACGGGGTGACGAGCAGGATTGCATCGACACCCATAGATGCAGCGACACGGCTCAACTGCAAAGTGTGAGCCGTGTCATTGGTGCCAGTCCCGGCGATGACTTTGCATCGTCCGGAGAGATATTGAACCGTATGCGCGATGAGTCCGAGGCGCTCCGCGTCTGTCATTGTGGAGGCCTCGCCGGTTGTCCCGCAGACAACGACTGCGTCAACTGCGGCGGCCAGTTGGGTGTCAAGAAGAAGATCGAATGCTGCATAATCGACAGTGCCTTGTTTGAACGGCGTGACCAGTGCGGTCGCGGTGCCTTCAAAAACAGGCAGTTTCATGCTCGACGCTCCTTTATGATCATTTCTTTGTGATATATCCTTCTGCGCACAGCAGCTCGGCAAGCAGAACAGCGCCGCCGGCTGCGCCGCGCAGTGTATTATGAGACAGGCAGACAAACTTGTAGTCATACTGCGTATCCTCTCGCAGGCGGCCGATCGAAACGGCCATGCCGTTTTCCAGCATCCGGTCAAGCTTTGTCTGCGGACGGTCACTTTCTTCAAAATAGTGCAGGAACTGCTGTGGTGCCGAAGGAAGCGCAAGCTCCTGTGCGCGGCCGCGGAAGCTGCGCCAGTCATCCAAAATCTGTTCTTTGGTGGGCTTTTCTCCGGAGAATTTCATAAAACATGCGGCCATGTGTCCATCCGAGCAGGGAACGCGCAGGCATTGGGCAGTGATCGAAGGGGTGACGGCATTGACGATCCCGTCGCCTTCAATATGGCCCCAGAGCTTCATGGGCTCTTTCTCGGATTTTTCTTCTTCTCCGCCGATATACGGGATCACATTGTCGATCATTTCCGGCCATGTATCAAAGGTTTTGCCAGCACCGGAGATTGCCTGATATGTGCAAACGAGCGCCTGGGAAAGTCCGTACTTGAGCAGAGGATGCAGTGCGGGCACATAGCTCTGAAGGCTGCAGTTGGATTTTACGGCGATAAAGCCGCGGCTGGTGCCAAGGCGTCTGCGCTGTGCGTCGATGATGCGGATATGATCCGCATTGATCTCCGGAACGACCATCGGAACATCCGGCACGCCGCGATTTGCGGAATTGTTGGAGACCACAGGGCATTCAAGCCTGGCGTAGCGTTCCTCAAGCTTTTTTGTCTCCTCCTTATTGAGATTGACCGCACAGAAGACAAAGTCTACCTGCTCTGCGATCGTCTGTGCATCTGCTTCCGCGTCAAAAACGATCATGTTGCGTACAGATTCAGGAATTGGTTCGTTCATGTGCCATTTGCTGCCGATGGCCTGTTCATAGGTTTTTCCAGCACTGTGCGCACTGGCGGCAAGGACGGTAGGCGTGAACCACGGATGATTCGCGGTCAAGAGGACAAACCGCTGACCGACCATTCCGGTCGCGCCGATGATTCCGACTTTGTACTTTTTCATACGATCGTCTCCTGTTCGTTAAAGATTGTGAAAGATACGGTTGCATGTGGGTTTTGAATGATGTAATATATAGTACGGCATGCCTTAAACACGAAAGAATGTTCATGATACGCGGACAAATGTCCGTGAAAAATTTTCACTTATCATAGCATACACGGAGACGGCTGTCAATGGATAACAAAAAAAGAATCATCCGAAAAAAGGAGTAATTTTTGTTGAAAACGCATGATTTCTGGTATGATCTCCCCCAGGAGCTGATCGCACAGACGCCGCTTGCGCGCCGGGATGCGTCGCGCCTGCTGACGCTTGACCGTGTGACAGGTGAGATTGCCCACCGCACATTTACCGATTTGGAGGAGCTTCTGCGCCCTGGAGACTGCTTGGTTTTGAACGATTCCCGCGTCATTCCGGCAAGACTCCTCGGGCATCGATTACCTGGAGGCGGCGCCGTTGAGGTACTGCTGCTCCGGGAACGCGGAAACGCCTGGGAGTGCCTGACAAAACCCGGAAGAAAGACACACACCGGAACGGAACTCTCCTTCGGAGATGGCACGCTCACTGCAACGGTCGTCGGTGAGCTGGATGACGGCAACAAGCTGGTGGAGTTCCACTATGACGGAATCTTTCTGGAGATTCTGGAACGGCTGGGGAAGATGCCGCTTCCGCCATATATTCGTGAGGAGCTGGAGGATGCAGAACGCTATCAGACCGTTTACTCCAAAGTCAGCGGCTCCGCTGCAGCGCCGACAGCCGGGCTGCATTTTACGAAAGAACTGCTGCAGCGCCTGCAGCAGAAGGGCGTGCGGATCGCCTATGTGACGCTGCATGTTGGTCTTGGCACCTTCCGTCCGGTCAAGGCGGAGGAGGTGACGGAACATCATATGCACAGTGAGTACTGCTTCATGACGCAGCAGACCGCAGATCTGCTCAATGAGACAAAAAAATCGGGCGGTCGCGTGGTATGCGTCGGAACGACCTCCTGCCGGACGCTGGAATCCCTGGCGGATGAGGACGGCCACTTCCGCGAGGCATCTGCCTGGACGGACATTTTTATCTATCCGGGATATAGATTTCGCGCCATGGACGCGCTGATCACGAATTTTCATCTGCCGGAAAGCACGCTCATCATGCTGGTGTCCGCTTTTGCCGGCAGGGAACATATCCTGAATGCGTATCGGATTGCCGTGCAGGAGCGCTACCGCTTTTTCAGCTTCGGCGATGCGATGTTTATTTCATAACAGAAACGGTTTTGAACGAAAACAATAAAAAGCTGCTGTAAAGAGAAAGCCACTGGTTATGCGAGCGGTACAGAAAGCTTAAAGCTATACGTAGATATACAGATATAAAAAGGAAGCCTCCTGAGGTAAGATAGGATCGGTCTGTCAACCAAATCTATCAAACCAAGGAGGCATCCAAATGGACAAAGAAAGCCTATCACACACAAGTGTGAATTGCAAGCACCACACCCTCCCCACAGCGAAGAAGAATCAGGCAGCTAAGGATCAATGAAGAGTTACAGGCATGACGCGGTCCGAGCTTGCGCAGAACCATCCAAACGCAAAAATGCACGTCACGGACGGAGGCTCAACGATCGCGATTGACAAGGGAGATCTGGTCGCTGTATGCAAGAATCCCGGCGACATAAAAGGAAGCCAACTCCTGCAGTTCGCCGTAAAGAACGAGGGAAACAAGCTCGACAGCTACGATGGAAACCACGGGTTTTATATCAAAAACGGATTCGAACTTGTCAGTTGGTGCAAATGGGATCAGAGCTTTGCGCCTGATGGGTGGGAAGAAGCAAATTGTAAAGCTGAGAACATCATTTTCTATAAATACACAGGAAGGGAATCGGAATACAAAACACCAGCAGATTTTTATAAAGCGATTCCTGCAAGCAAGGATTATGATACTGCGTATGAGGAAAGGGACAAGAATCTATGAATGAGAAGGAAGCATATCGAGATTACGTTTTGAGCGCAAAGGATTCATTTTTGGGTTTGAATCCGGGACTGAGCGAGGAAGAAGTGGAAGACTATTTTTCAAAGGCAAAGAAATACTTGAGCAGTAGGTTCAAGTCTTCGCTCGAAAAGTACAAGAGAGGTGAAATCACGGAGGAAGTGCTGAGAGACGGGGCGGGACGTTCTGCTGGGTATTGCATGGGCCTGTGCTATGACACGCCTATGGATGATTGAGTGTG
>CADCOJ010000182.1 GCA_902803075.1 Oscillospiraceae bacterium
AGAAGGACATACACATCCTGCTTGCGCATGGTCCAGCGGGCAATGGCGTCGGAATCGCGGCTGGACAGGCCGTTCTGCGTCACATAGCCCTGCAGCTCCTGCGCCAGCTCGTCGGACCGGCGCTCCACGGCGTCCCGGGAGAGATAATACCGGTCGACGGCCGCGCCGCCCAGCCAGCCGGACAGGAAGTACACGCCCACGCCCAGGGCGATGCCCAGCAGCAGCACCAGCAGGAGCTTGACATGCAGGGAAAGGAATCTGCGCCGGTCAGTCAATCTGATACCCCTTTCCCCAGACCGTCCGGATGAGCCGCGGGTTGGCCGGGTCCTCCTCCAGCTTCTTGCGGAGATTGACGATGTGCACCATCACGGTATTGTTGGAGGAGGGCATGTATTTTTCATGCCAGACGGATTCATAGATGTCCTGCACGGAGACGACGCGGCCGCTGTTCTCCGCCAGGCAGCGGAGAATGGCGAATTCCGTCTCCGTCAGCTCCACGGGCTCGCCGCCCTGGAGCACGCGGCGGTTCTCCTCATCCAGCACCACGTCCTGCCGCAGCATGCGGCCGGCGACCTTGCCCTTATAGACGCGGTAGCGCCGCAGGAGCGAGCCCACCTTCATCCGCAGCTCCGGATAGGAAAAGGGCTTGGCCAGGTAATCGTCGCCCCCGGCGTCATAGGCCATCTGCTTGTCCCGCTCCTGGGTGCGGGCAGTGAGAAAGAGGATGGGCGCGGCGCACAGCGCGCGGATCTGGCGGCTGGCGTCGATGCCGCCCAGGTCCGGCATCATGATGTCCATCAGGATCAGATCGATGTCCGGATGCTCGCGCACCAGGTGCACGGCCTCCAGGCCGGTGGCGGCCTCATAGACCGCGTAACCGCTGTTTTCCAGCAGGATGCGGCAGATGCGCCGGATGTCCGGCTCATCGTCCACCACAAGGATATGGATCGCTTCTTCCACGGCAGCTTCCCCCCGCTCGGTTCATGTTCTGGAACGATTGTATCACATTCCGGAGCGCTTCGGTGATTATTAAGAAATTTTTTAGCTTTTCCGAAAAAACTCCCGTTCCAATTCCGGGAATCCATGGTATAATAGCCGAAGTCAGAAAAACCGCCGCGATCCGACAGCCTCCCGGCCCGGCCGGGACGTGCCGCGCAGACGGGAGGGATCTGAAATTGGAGCTTCTGTATCAGGACCGGCGCATCGTTGTATGCCTCAAGCCCGCCGGCGTGTGCTCGACCGATGAGCCGGGCGGCATGCCGGAGCTTCTGCGCGCTGCGCTGGGCCTTGGATCGGACGGCTGCGTGCGCTCGGTGCACCGGCTCGACCGCCCCGTGGGCGGTCTGATGGTGTATGCCCGGTCGCGCGCGGCCGCCTCTGTTTTGTCCGGGCAGGTGCGCGCGGGACAGATGGAAAAGCAGTATCTCGCCGTGCTGGAGGGCGAAGCGCCCGCAGAGGCGGGCGAGCTGCGCGACTGGCTGGCGCGCGACACCGCCGCCCGCCGGACGTTCGCGGTCCCCGGCCCGTCGAAGCAGGCGCGGCAGGCCGTGCTGCGCTACCGGCTGCTTGCCCGCGCAGGCGGGCGGAGCCTGGTGCTGGTGACGCTGCTGACCGGCCGGACGCATCAGATCCGCGCCCAGTTTTCTTCCCGGGGCCTGCCCCTGGCCGGCGACCGGAAATACGGCGCGCCGGAGGGCGGCTCCATTGCGCTCTGGTCCTGCAGGCTGCGCTTTTTCCACCCGGAGACAAACGTGCCCATGGATTTTTTCCGCCGGCCGCCCGGGGAGGGCGTCTGGGCTTCGTTCCCTGCGGAGGCCTTTGCCCGCGCGGAGCAGCTCCCGCCTGACGCCGAATGCTGAACGACCCGCCCGCTCCGCGGGCGCATGGATGAGGTGCAACACAATGGCACGAACCGTCAACACCATCAACATGACCTCCGGCAGGCCCCTGCCGAAGGTCCTCCTGTTCTGCCTGCCGCTGGCCGCCAGCGGCGTGCTGCAGCTGCTGTTCAACGCCGCCGACGTCATCGTGGTGGGCAAATTCGTGGGCAGCACGTCCCTTGCGGCCGTGGGCTCCACAGGCGCGCTCATCAACCTGCTCATCGGCCTCTTTCTCGGCATCTCCGTGGGCGTCAACATCACCGCCGCCCGCCTCATCGGCGCCGGCGACGAGCGCGGCGTCCACAACACGGTGCAGACGGCGGTCTCCATGGCGGCGGTGCTGGGCGTGTTCGTGGCGGCGGCGGGCGGGCTGCTGTCGCACCCGATGCTGGAGCTCATGAACGTGCCGGAGGACATCCTGCCGCTGGCGCAGCTGTATATCCGCATCTATTTCTTCGGCGTGCCCGCCTCCATGCTCTATAACTTCTGCGCCGGCGTCCTGCGCGCCTACGGCGACACAAAGCGCCCGTTCTGGTTCCTCTCCACGGCGGGGGCGGTGAATGTGGCGCTCAATCTGTTCTTCGTCATCGTGCTGCACCTGGGCGTGGCGGGCGTGGCGCTGGCCACGGTCATCTCGCAGTATGTCTCGTGCATCCTGGTGCTGGTCAGCCTTTCCCGGCTGGAGGGCCCCGCCCGGCTGGACCTGCGCCGCCCGTCCTTCGACCGGGAAACCGCCCTGCAGGTCGTCCGCATCGGCTTCCCCGCGGGGCTGCAGTCGGTGCTCTTCAGCCTGTCCAACGTGCTCATCCAGAGCTCCATCAATACCTTCGGCTCCGCCGTGGTGGCGGCCAACACCGCCGCGAGCAACATCGACGCCTTCATCTATATCGCCTGCAACTCCGTCTACCACGCGGCCATCTCCTTTACCGGCCAGAACTACGGCGCGCTCCGGACCGACCGCCTGCCGGCCGTGGCCCGGGACTGCTTCCTGGCGGTGCTGATCTTCGGCCTGCCGCTCACGGCGGCGGTGATGCTGTTCGGCCCGCAGCTGCTGTCCATCTATATCTCCTCCTCCGACCCGGCGCGGGACGTGGTGCTCTCGATGGGCCTGGTGCGGCTGCGGTATGTGTGCATGCCGTATGTCACCTGCGGCTTCATGGAGTGCGCCTCCGGGCTGGTGCGCGGGCTCGGCAAGAGCTGGCTGCCCATGTTCGTGTCGCTGTTCGGCTCGTGCCTGCTGCGCATCGTGTGGATCTATACCGTCTTCCGCGCCGTGGGCACGCTGCAGTCGCTCTATCTCTCTTATCCCATCAGCTGGGTCGTCACCACCGCCCTGCACATGGGGTGCTTCATCTGGTTCTACCGCAGGCTCCTGTCCCGGCAGGCTGCCGTCCCGGCGCGCGCCGAATAAAATACAGCCCCGCGTCCCGCGGCGCGGAGCGGTTCGAGGTCATCTGCCATGTCACGAAAACTGAATACCATCGATATGCTCTCCGGCCGGCCGCTGCCGGGCATCTTCCGCTTTGCCCTGCCGCTGGCGGCCAGCAGCGTGCTGCAGCTGCTGTTCAACGCCGCAGACGTCATTGTGGTGGGCAAATATGTGGGCAGCACCGCCCTGGCGGCGGTGGGCTCCACGGCCTCGCTCATCAACCTGCTCATCAGCCTCTTTCTCGGCATCTCCGTGGGCGTCAACATCACCGTCGCGCGCCAGGTGGGCGCCAGGGACGACGACGGCGTGCGCCGCGCGGTGCATACGTCCGTGTCCATGGCCGCGGTGATGGGGCTGATCCTGCTGGCGTTCGGCGGCATCATGGCCGTGCCGATGCTGCGGCTCATGAACGTCCCGGAGGACGTGCTGCCGCTGGCGGCTTTGTATCTGCGGATCTACTTTCTCGGCATGCCGGCCTCCATGCTCTATAACTTCTGCGCCGGCGTCCTGCGCGCCTACGGCGACACGAAGCGCCCGTTCTGGTTTTTGTCCGTGGCGGGCGTGGCGAACGTGCTGCTGAACCTGTTCTTCGTCATCGTCCTGAAGATCGGCGTGGCGGGCGTGGCGCTGGCCACGGTCCTCTCGCAGTATGTCTCCTGCGTGCTGGTGCTGGTGTGCCTTTCGCAGATGGAGGGCCCCGCCCGGCTCGACCTCCTGCACCCGCAGTTCGACCTGCCCGCCGCCGGGCAGATCATCCGCATCGGCCTGCCGGCCGGCATCCAGTCGGTGCTGTTCAGCATCTCCAACGTGCTCATCCAGAGCTCCATCAACGCCTTCGGCTCCGCCGTCATCGCCGGCAACACCGCCGCCTCCAATCTCGGCAACTTCATCAACGCCTCGTGCACCGCCGTCTCCCATGCGTCCATCTCCTTCGTCAGCCAGAACAACGGCGCGAAGAAATATGACCGCATGATGCCCATCTGCCGCGACAGCTTCCTGGCCGTCGTGCTCATCGGCGTGCCGCTGGCCGCGTTCGCGCTGCTGTTCGGGCGGCCGCTGCTTGGCATCTACGTCAACCGCGCCGACCCCGCCTTCCGGACCGTCATCGAGGTCGGCCTGCTGCATATCCGGTACGTCGATATTTTCCAGTTCACCTGCGGCTTCATGGCCAACGGCGCGGGGCTGGTGCGCGGGCTGGGCCGGAGCTGGCTGCCCATGTTCGTGTCGCTGCTCGGCTCGTGCGTGCTGCGCGTCGTGTGGATCTACACCGTCTTCCGCGCCGTGGGCACGCTGCAGTCGCTCTATCTCTCTTATCCCATCAGCTGGATCCTGACGACGCTCATGCACCTTGCATGCTTCGTCTGGTTCTACCGCAGGCTCCGTCCGGCCGCCGCCGGGCTCTGACCGGCGGGCCGCATATCCGATCCAAACAAGAAGGAGGAATTTTGAACCATGCGCGTGATCGACATTGCCGACATCATCTACAACATGCGCAACGAGACCCAGTTCGTGCTGCGCTGCGAGGAAGTGTTCCACGACAAGATCAGTGCCGCCGCCGGCACGATCCTCAGCGCCCAGCCGCGCAAGCCCTTCGTCTGCCTGACCGGCCCCTCCGGCTCCGGCAAGACCACCACCGCCATGCGCCTGCGGGCGTATCTGGAGAATCTGGGCGTCAAGGTGTGCCTGCTGAGCATGGACAATTTCTTCCTCTCCATCGACGAGCGGCCGCCCGAGGCCGACGACTGGGAATCGCCCTACTGCGTCAACCGCCCCCTGCTGCTCGACACCATCGATAAGCTCTCCCGCGGCGAAACGGCGCAGGTGCCCTGGTACGACTTCAAATCCGGCAAAACCGGCGGCTTCACGCCCATGGAGGGCAGCGCCGAGGCCGTGATCATTGCAGAAGGCATCCACATGCTCAATCCCCTGCTCTTCGATCCCATCCGCGACCGGGCCACGGGCGTGTATGTGGCGCCGCGCACGCGTCTTATCACCGCCGACGACCGCATCGTCCATCCCGAGCAGGTGCGCGTGGCCCGGCGCATGATCCGCGATTACCAGGGCCGCGGCCACTCCCTGCGCGAGACCATCCTGCGCGCAAAATCCGTGGACCGCGGCGAGGTGCAGTACATCGCGCCCAACAAGCGCAACGCCGTCGTCCACATCGACACGTTCCATGACTATGAGCTCTGCATCCTGGCGAAATATCTGCTGCAGATCCCGCAGTTTGCCGAGGATCTGGACGATACGTTCATCGAGGAAAACGGCCTGACCGTGCTGATGGACGTGGTCAAGGGCCTGCCGCCGCTGCAGACGCCCTACGTCCCCCGCGACTCCGTGGTGCGCGAGTTCGTCGGCGGAAGCGTGTTCCAGTACTGACCCCTTCCCGCACAGCCCCAAAGCCTCCCCGCCACAGGGGAGGCTTTTTCCGGCCCTGAAGCCCATCCGCAGGCCCAATGAAATGGGCAAAAAACCGCCTGCGCGAAAAACAAAACCATCCGC
>CADCOJ010000183.1 GCA_902803075.1 Oscillospiraceae bacterium
TCATTTTGTGTCCTCACGTCTTTGGCGTGAGGACATTTTTATTTCGGAGGTGACATTCATGCCCAACGCAAAGGTACTGGAAAGCAAGAAATCCGTCGTTGATGCTCTGTCCGACAAGATCCAGAACGCAACTTCTGCCGTTTTTGTGGACTATAAGGGCATCACCGTCGCACAGGATACCGAGCTTCGCAATCAGTTCCGTGCCGCGAATGTCGAATACGCCGTCGTTAAGAACACCCTGACCCGGTTTGCCGCCAACAAGGCCGGCTACACCGAGTTCGATGAGATTCTCAACGGCACAACGTCCATGGCATTCACGACCGAAGACCCGATCGCCCCGGCCCGTGTGATCTGTGAGTTTGCGAAGAAGAACAAGAACGTCGTCAAGATCAAGGGCGGCATGGTCGAAGGCAAGGTCCTCTCTGTGGAAGATCTGATGTCGTTCGGCGAACTGCCTTCCAAGAATGCGCTCGTCGCACAGGTCCTTGGCACATTCCTGGCTCCCATCTCTTCTCTTGCTGTCGTGCTGAACCAGATCCTCGAGCAGAAGGGCGGCGCTCCCGCAGAGGAAGCTCCCGCAGAAGCTTAAACACAATCAAACTTCTATTGAACGAAAAAATAATTGGAGGTAACTTATAATGGCATCCGAAAAGATTACTGCTATGATCGAAGAAGTGAAGACCCTCACCGTTCTGGAGCTGGCTGAGCTTGTCCATGCTCTGGAAGCTGAGTTCGGCGTTTCCGCCGCTGCCGCCGCTGTTGCAGCTCCCGCTGCCGGCGCTGCTGCCGCTGAGGAAGAGAAGACCGAGTTCGACGTCGTCCTGAAGGCCGCTGGCGCCAACAAGATCGCCGTCATCAAGGTCGTTCGCGCCCTGACCGGTCTGGGCCTGAAAGAAGCCAAGGATCTCGTTGACAACGCTCCGAAGGCTCTCAAGGAAGGCATCTCCAAGGACGAGGCTGAAAAGATCGCCAACGATCTCAAGGAAGCCGGCGCCGAGGTCGAAATCAAGTAAGTTTGCTTTCAGCTGCAAAAACACGCACCGCGACCGCGGTGCGTGTTTTTCTATTCATCTGCCCGGATGATCGTCACACCGCGGTAATAGTACAGAAGGATCGCACGGTAGTCGAAGCCAAGCTCCGCCATCGCCTGTGCGCCGTATTGGCTCATGCCCACGCGGTGCCCATATCCGCGCACATCAAAGACGAACTGTGTGCCATCCCAGGCAAGCGTGAACTTTGTGGAGTTGAGATGAAACAGCCTGCGCAGCTGTACACCGGTCATTTCCGTACCGCCGATCCGAATCCACGCGACGCCGCCGCCGGGCGTCTGCTCTGCTTGTCCGATCCAGTCCGCCGGTCCAGACGAGAAATCTGCCGCCGAATCAACTGTACAGATGGTCTGCCTGAACGCTTCAGCCGACACACAGACGGAGGACGCAAAGACAGCTGCATCCTGCTCCCCGGGGCTTTCCACTGCACGCAGATACGGCACGTCCGTCCCCCAGACCGCGGCGGCATCCTCTGTGCTTCCACCGGAACAGGAAAAATAGGTTGCATCGATCAGTTTTCCTCCAAAGGTCAGGACTTCTCCTTCCGTCTGCTGAACTGCACTGTATGCAAGCGCCCATGCGTCACGGAACTGATCCCCCAGTCGTTCGCGCAGATCCTCAACGCTGCAGCACGCCTGGCAGCAGCTGCTTTGCGTACACACATCCGCCTCCGGATGCTTCCCGGCTGCACGCTGACGCAATGCAAACGTTCTTGCGGCGACAGCCTGCGCTTTCATTGCCTCGAGTCCAAAACCAGGCAGCATCTCCGACAGAATGACGCGCGTCAGATAATCCGCCTCATCCAGCTCTGACACAGCTCCGTCTTCCAGCACACGAACCATGGCCTGACTCTCTGCGCTGCGCGCAGGGCCGTGCGCTTCCTTCGTGATCCAGAGCGCAAGAGGCGGCGTCACATCGGACCGCCTGTCCGGCGCGGATGGGATCAGAAGAATCGCTGCAAGCGCGATCAATCCTGCCTGAACGCTCGTTTTCATTCTCTGCACTTCCTTTCCCTTGACTGTATGTGAAAAAAACACGCTTTATTCAGATTAACATAACATCGAATCTTGACACTTCTTGCGGATAGACGTATAATATTTTGGATCAAATCTCTTTGATTGGAGCAACGCATGAAACACTTTCTGAAGGTTTTTATTCCGATCCTGCTGATCGTTGCACTGCTGGCTGCGGCCTGTTGGTTCCTCCTGGTCGAGCGAAAGGATCTCACTGCAAGCGTTTTCCGCTACTGGGGCGATTATTTCCGCGATGCTGGACGGCACAACCGCTCTGTCTTTTTCTACCGGACAGCATGGAAGCTCCAGCCGCACGAGACCAAGTTTCCGCTCCGTCTGGCGAATTCATACGTGGCGCTTGGAAACTATACGAAAGCCGAATACACGCTTGTCAGTGCAATCATGCAGATCCCGGACTCCCCTGAGCTTTATGTTGCCCTTTCCCGCGTCTACGTCGCACAGGACAAGCTCCTTGATGCTGAGAGCATGCTCTCACGCATCACAAATGACGCAGTACGCGAACAGATCGACGCCATGCGTCCCGCCGCACCGGAAATCATGCCGGAAAGCGGCTATTACAGTGACTACATTGACGTCACGATCTCCGGCGGCAACGGCACAATTTATGCAGTCCGGAATCTGGATTTCCCCTCCTCTGAGTCGGACCTCTACACGGAGCCTTTCCGCCTGGAGGGCGGGGAGACCAGGGTTGTGGCAATTGCGGTCGCCCCGAACGGGCTGGTCAGTGCTGCGTCTTATGCAGGCTACACCGTCGGAAATGTCGTAGAGGAAGTCACGATCCAAGACAAAGCGCTGGATTCACTTGTGCGGACAGCCCTGGAAAAGCTCCCCGCAGACCCGCTCATGTCGGACGAGCTCTGGGCCATTGAGGAGCTGTCGCTCCCCGAAACCGTAACCTCGCTGGAGGATCTTCCGCTGTTCAAAGGACTCCGTTCGCTGTCGCTGCACCACGCGACCGGGCTGGATCTGACCGTGTTGGCGCAGCTGCCAACGCTTCAGTCGCTTGATCTGTCCGGCTGTACGCTTTCCTCCGGTGCCATGGAAACGATCGTCGCGCTGCCGGAGTTGCTCCGGCTTGATCTGGAAAGCTGTGCGATCGTGGACATCAACGCACTTGTCGGTCTGCAGAAGCTGGAATATCTCGATCTCTCCAACAATACGGTCTCCGACCTGACGGCGCTCAGCGCACTGAGTTCTCTGAAGGAACTATATCTGACAAACAATCCTGTTGGCTCCATCAGCAACCTGAACAACTGTGCTGCGTTGGAAGTGCTCCACGCGGATTCCTGCCAGCTTACCAAGCTGAACGGTCTGATCGATCACCGGATGCTGCGTGAGCTCTGCGTCTCTGACAACCGGATCTCTGACATCACGCTGCTTGGCACATGCCCCGCGCTGGAGACGATCGACATCAGCAACAACCAGGTAACAGATATCTCTGTTCTGGCGGAGCTCAAATCGCTCAGTGTGGTCCAGGCGAGCAACAACCGGATCGCATCCATTCCTGTATTTGACAAGACAACGCCCCTCTGGCGTTTTGACGTCAGTTATAACCAGATCCCGGATCTGGAAGGACTGGTCGGCAATGAGACGGTCAACTTCATCAATGCAGACTATAACGAAGTCACATCCATCGGGAATTTGGAGAGCTGTCTGCTCCTCGTTCAGGTCGATATCTGGGACAATCCGGTGGGTAAGGATGACGTCAAAAAGCTGCAGGACATCGGCATCGTCGTCAACTACAACCCGGAATATGAGCCTCCCGAACCGAAAACGGATGAGGATTGACACAAAACAAATCTTTGGCCCGCAGGCATTCGCCTGCGGGCCGTTTTTCAGCTTCTCGGCTGTTTGAGATTCAAAGAAGGATTGTAGAAATAGTAGTTCTTTTCATCGAGCTTCTGCCGCAGGTTTTCCATTGCCTCTCCAAAACGCTGGAAGTGGACGATCTCACGTTCACGCAGGAAGCGTATGACGTCATTGACATCCGGGTCGTCAGACAGCAGCAGGATATTGTCGTACGTCACGCGCGCTTTCTGCTCCGCTCCCATATCCTCCGTCAGGTCTGCAATCGCATCGCCTTTGGATTGCATGCTTGATGTGCTCCAGGGGAAACCAGATGCCGCTTGCGGAAAAACACCCGCGGTGTGATCGACAAAATACGTATCAAAGCCCTTTTCGCGGATCTGCTCCTCCGTGAGCGAGCGCGTCAGCTGGTGGACGATCGCGCCGATCATTTCCAGATGGCCGAGCTCCTCTGTCCCGATGTCTGTCAGAAGGCCCTTCAGCTCCGGCGTCGGCATTGAAAACCGCTGGCTCAGATACCGAAGCGATGCGCCAAGCTCCCCATCGGGGCCGCCATACTGCGAAATGATGATTGAAGCCAGGCGCGGGTTGATCGCGCTGATCTTTACAGGGTACTGCAGCTTCTTTTCATAGACAAACATCGCTCACGCCTCCGTCTCATAATCCCAGGGCCAGGGGCCGTTCAGCCAGCCGTAGCTGCCGCATGCGGCCGACTCGATCTGGGTCAGGGCCATCCCCTGCTGCGCAGCCTGCTGCTGCACCATGGCATACTGTTCCGCATACTGGTTATAGAGCTGAAGCGCCTCGGCATCGTCCGGATGCGTATCCAGATAGAGTCCAAGCTCCGCAATGGCAAAACTCATGGCCTGCAGCTCATGCAGCAACGTCGGTTTCTTTTCCTTTGTGTTGCTGACGCCCATGTACGGCAGGTCAAGCCCCGGAAAGAGCGTACCCTTAATCAATGCGCATCCGGCAGCATACTGCTCCGGATCGCTTTGCTGCATCGGCACATACGCCATGGCCAGCGGCGCACCGTCCGGCAGCCGGCCGCGGCCGGTCTGTGATGCCTGCACGGCATTGTTTTTATCGTTCAAAATCAGCAGCTCCTTTCAATCGGTCAGACGCGTTGCGTCCCGATTCAGTCTATGTCGCGGCAGTTCGACAGGTGCCCTGCACATACGCAAAACAGCCGAAGATGCTTGCGCACCTTCGGCTGTTTGGTCATTCAGACTCAAAGCTCCAGCGATGTCGGGTAAGTTTCCAGAAGTGTGACATTCGGCAGTTCAGCCCGGCTGCGTGAAAAGCAGCGCTCGCATTTGCGGCGAATGCCGGAAACGTCCTTTTCGTCAATGGGGATATGATAAATAAAGTTCTGCACAGCTGTCTCCGCCAAAAACGTACGCGTCGACGCGAATGACAGCATCTGCCCGTTCCAGAACGCAGCGTCCACATGACGTCCGCCCAGCACAGCGCGGTGAAGCTCCGCATCGGCCACGGCATCAGACGCTGCGTAGACCGTCTTCCCTCCCGCTGAGATCAGCGCCGCAAAGGTCTCCCGGACGGCATACTGCGGCGGCGTCGGGACATGTGGAAGAGAAAAAAAAGAAACAGAAAAGATGTCTGTCTGCGCGTGGAGCACGCCGTCCTGCGACGGATCAAGGATCTGAACATCCGGCTGTCTGCGGAGCAGCTCCGCCGTCCACACGGAGCTCCAGTGATCCGGGTGGTGATGTGTGACAGCCAGGGCGCAGAGCCCGTCAAAGGGCGCCAGCGCCTCCAGGATGCGTTGCCTGTCCTCCGGCTTGGTTGACTCATAAGGCGGCAGTTCGTCCGTCAGGCCGTCCACCAGGAGCTTCCGGCCATCCTGCTCAAGAAGCAGGCCGCAGCTGCAGATCAGCGTCAGTTTCATTGCAGCATCTCCAGGAATTCCTGCTCGGTCAGAACTGGGATACCGAGTGTCTGCGCCTTCTGCAGCTTGCTGCCGGCATTTTCCCCGGCTACGACATACGTCGTCTTTTTGGACACAGAGGACGCAGCTTTTCCGCCGAGGGATTCAATCTTCGCCTCCGCCTCATCGCGCGTAAACAGCGTCAGCGCACCGGTCAGGACAAAGGTCTTGCCGGCAAACCGTGTGTCCGTGACCGCGTTCAGGCTGTAGAAATTCACACCGGCAGCGCGGAGGCGCTCCACAAGGTCCTGCGCCTGGGGGCTGCTGAAATAATCCAGGATATTCTGCGCCGTTGTCTCTCCAATATCCGGAACGGCGGTGAGCGCGTTCGCGTCGGCATTCATCAGCGCGTCCATGCTGCCGAAGCTGGCGGCGAGGACTTTTGCGGCCTTGCTGCCGACCTGCCGGATACCAAGCGCGCAAAGCAGACGCGACAGGTCGTTCTGCTTGCTGTTCTCGATTGCTTTGCGCAGGTTTTCCGCAGATTTTTCGCCAAGACCGGGCAGCGCTGCCACAGCCTCATAGTCAAGCTGATAGAGGTCTGCCGGCGTTGCGATCAGGTTGTTTTCGATCAGCTGATCGATAACTGCGCTGCCAAGGCCGTCGATATTCATTGCCTCGCGCGACACGAAATGTGCAAGGTTTCTGGAGAGCTGCGCCGGACATTCTGCGCCTGTGCATCGCAGGGCAGCGCCGTCGTCGTCCCGGACGACCGGTGCGCCGCAGACCGGACAGTGCTCAGGCAGATGATAGGGAGTCGCATCCTTCGGACGCCGGGAAAGATCCACCTCCAGGATCTCAGGGATGATCTCCCCTGCCTTGCGGATCTTCACGGTATCTCCGATGCGGATGTCTTTCTGTGTAATGAAATCCTGGTTGTGAAGTGTTGCAGCTGTTACGGTAGTACCGGCCAGATGCACAGGCGCGACGATTGCGCGCGGCGTGAGAACGCCAGTACGTCCGACCTGCACAACAATATCCTGCAGGACCGTTGTTTTGATCTCCGGAGGATATTTGAACGCCGCCGCCCAGCGCGGAAATTTTGCCGTGCTGCCGAGCCGGGCACGTCCCTCCAGGCTGTTGAGCTTCATGACTGCGCCGTCGATATCATAAGCAAATGTATAACGCTGCGCGTCATACTCCGAAATTTGTCGTTCCGCTTCCTCCTCCGACACGCAGAGCGTATATGGGATCACCTTGAAGTGCAATCCACGCAGAAAGTCCAGTGACTGCGTATGCGTGCGGAAGCTGACGCCCTCTGCCAGCTGCAGGTTGAACACCAGGATGTCCAGCCGCCGCTGCGCCGCGACTTTCGGATCAAGCTGCCGAAGGGAACCTGCAGCCGCGTTCCTTGGGTTTGCAAAGAGCGGCTTCCCCAGGCGCTCCTGCTCGGCGTTCAGCGCCTCAAAGGCGCTTCGCGGCATATAGACTTCACCGCGCACGATCAGCCGCGCAGGCGCATGCTCCAGTGTCAGCGGGATGGAGCGGATGGTCTTGAGATTCTCGGTGACATCCTCCCCGACAAGGCCGTCGCCGCGCGTTGCCCCGCGGACGAATACGCCGTCCTCATATTCCAGCGCAACAGACAATCCGTCGATTTTTGGCTCAACAGAGTATTCCGCCTCCGGTTCCTCCAGCCGGACGTGCGCGTCAAAGCTGCGCAGTTCCTCAAACGAGAATACGTCCTGCAGGCTCTCGAGCGGAACAGCATGACGCACCTTGACAAACTGGCTGAGCGCCTCACCGCCGATGCGCCTTGTAGGACTCAAGGGTGAAGCCAGCTCCGGGTGCGCAGCCTCAAGCTCTTCAAGTTTGCGGAGCATCCGGTCGTACTCATAGTCCGGGATCTCCGGACGGTCGAGCACATAATACAGATGATTATGGTGTTCCAGCTGCTTTGTAAGTTCCTGGATTTCCTGTTTCGGGTCCATGTATATCCCAACCTTCTGCTGTGATTTCTCCGAGGTGAAGAAATGTCTGCGGCACGCTGCCGACGATCACGGTCTGTGCAAGAATAACCGTGCTGGAAACGTCCGCATAGTCATACCCGGCCGGCGTCCAGATCGTCAGACAGATGGAAAAATCCATCGACAATGTCTGCATCGTCTGATTGATGCCGGCTGAGGTAAACGCGGTATAAAAATCGGCGTTGGAGGTCGTCAGCGAGATCGCCTTGACCGGAAGCACGGGACCTTTCCCGGCAAAAAGGTCGGGAAACAGGATCGTGCCGAGCGGAACGCCGATGCTGCTGGTGTTGATCTGATCGACCAGTCCCTCCAGAATTGCCAGAACCTCTGCCTTGAGCTTTGCCACCTGCGCCATGTCCGTGCGCAGCGCTGTGATCTCACCGCTCACGTTTTTTTCCAGGATCACCGTCCTGGAATAATCGACGCTGCCGCTCTGCATCTGCCGCGTGATGGCGCCGTTGATCGCTTCGGAGGCCGCATTGACCGCCTGGTTGCGCGCAACCTCGCGCACATAGGGCGCAAGGCGTACGCGAAGCAGCGCAGGAAGCGCTGCTGCAAGCAGCACAAACGCCCAGAGGACGATTCTTCTGCGGATTCGTTTTTTTCGGCTCATATCCACCCCTCCGGGTGAGGATATGCTGCCAGGCAGACCGTTATGTCAGAGTATTTTCATGTGCATGCCGGCAGAGTTGGCCATAAGGCGCTTCGTGCCGACATTGTCAAAAGCAACCTCCAGCAGTGCATCGTTGCCCATGGGAAGGACCGTCAGGATCATGCCGCGGCCAAAGGCCGTATGCTCCACCATTTGCCCCACTGCAAACGAGGCGGCAGCCTGCTTCTTTTGGGCAGGCAGCGGCGAAGACGAAAGCGTGCGTTTGGGCTGCAGCTTCGGTGGGAGCTGAGAAAAACCGTCGTCCGGATCGGAAACACTTCGCCGCGGACGCATACCGGGCGTCGGAGCAGGGTAGATCTGCTTCGGTGCACTGAGGCGGTGCAGCAGCTTTTCCGGCAGTTCCTCAAGGAAACGGGACGGCAGATTGGGCGTCGTCCGGCCATAGAGCATACGCTGGCGCGCATAGCTGATGGTGAGGCACCGTTTTGCGCGCGTGATCGCCACATAGCATAGCCGGCGTTCCTCCTCCAGCTCCTCTGGCGTCTGGATACTCCGTGAACTCGGGAAGAGGCCCTCTTCAAAGCCAACCAGGAATACATTTGGAAACTCCAGGCCCTTGGCCGCGTGCATCGTCATCATAACGACGGCGTCCGCTTCCGGGTCGTACTGTTCGATGTCCGTGTACAGCGCGATCTCTTCAAGGAATCCGGCCAGCGTGGGGGCGTCTGTGTTCTCCATATAAGTAACGATGCTCGACTTGAGTTCCCGTACGTTTTCCGCTCGCGTGCGCGACTCCACATCGCCCTTGTCCTCAAGCATCTGAATATAGCCGGTCCGGATCATCAGCTCTTCATAAAAATCCGTCAGCGAGCACGTTTTCAGGAGCTCCGCGCACGCTTCGATCAGGATCGTGAACGCCATGAGCTTCTGTGCGGACTTCTCAAGGCTCGGGAATCGGTACGGGTCGGAGATGACGTCGTAAAGCGGGATGCCGGCCGCAGCAGCCTGCCGTTCAGCCGTTTCCACGGTCTTTGATCCGATCCCGCGCGGAGGATTGTTGATGATTCGGCGCAGGCGCAGATCGTCTGCGCGGTTATTGATGACGCACAGATATGCCAGCATGTCTTTGATCTCAGCACGGTCAAAGAAGCGCGTACCGCCGATGATGCGGTATGGGATGCTGTTTCGTTTGAACGCATTTTCAAGTGCATTCGACTGTGCGTTCGTTCGGTAAAGGATCGCATAGTCACGGAAGTTTTTACCGCGGGAACTCCGGAAGATCTGCGAGGCGATGAACGCGGCCTCATCCTGCTCGTTGGCGGCCTCATAGACCGTCACGGGCTCGCCTGCTCCGTTTTTCGTCCAGAGCCGTTTCCCCTTGCGGCCGACATTGTGCGCAATCACAGCATTCGCTGCATCCAGGATCGCCTGTGTGCTGCGGTAGTTTTGCTCCAGCCGGATGACGCGCGTTCCGGAGTATTGCTTCTCAAAGGAGAGAATGTTTTCGATCGTTGCGCCGCGGAATTTATAGATGCTCTGATCGTCGTCACCCACGACGCAGATATTTTCATATCCGCCTGCGAGCAGTGAGGACAGCCTGTACTGCAGCTGGTTGGTATCCTGATATTCGTCGATCAGAACATAGTGGAATTTGCGTTGATAGTATGTACGAACGTCCTCGAATTGCTCAAGGAGCTCCACAGTTTTAAGGATAATGTCGTCAAAATCAAGCGCATTGGAATCCCGCAGGCGTTTGTCATATTCGGCGTAGATCTGCGCAATGCGCTCCATCCGGTAGTCCCCGGCACTGGCGGCCGCCGCTTTGAACTGATCCGGCGACTGTCGCTTGTCCTTGGCCTTACTGATCACGGAAATGACCAGGCGTGCAGGGAGCATTTTTTCGTCAAGGCCAAGCTCCTGCAGAATATCCTTCACCACGCGTTCGGAATCACTGGTGTCGTAGATGGTGAAGCTGGAGCTGAAGCCGCTCAGCCGGTCAATATCGCGGCGGAGGATGCGGCAGCAAGCCGAGTGAAACGTCATGGCCCACACGTCGAGCGCGGCCTCGCCCAGCACGTTCTGCAGACGCTCCTTGAGTTCATTGGCCGCTTTGTTTGTAAAAGTGATCGCAAGGATCGACCACGGCGCTGCCGGGTGCAATGCGCAGACTTGCTCAGCCTCCTGCCGGAACGCCTCGTCACCCGTCTGCAGGAAGCGTTCCATCGTCAGCACATCCTCCTCCGTGATACCATCCGGGATCTCGTTGGAGTCGGAGCCTTCACCGAACGTGATCAAATTGGCAATGCGGTTGATGAGGACGGTCGTTTTGCCGCTGCCGGCACCGGCCAGGAGCAGAAGCGGCCCCTGTGTTTTCAGGACGCCCTCCAGCTGCATATCATTCAGGCCCTGGAATCTGCCGGCGATCACCGCGCGGCGGGCCTTGAGAAATCGGGATTCAAATGCAGTATCCATAGTTCCACCTTATCTTGAAGTGAATCTATTCTATTACATTTTCCCCGATTTGTCGACCTAAAAAAAACCGCGCAGCCGCTCAAGCGCTTTTTTCTCGATGCGGCTGATCTGGACCTGTGAGACGCCGACGATCGACGCCGTCTTCTGCTGCGTGAGACCGTGGAAATAGCGCAGGGCAATGACCATACGCTCTTTCTCCCCAAGATGCGACAAGGCATTCTGCAGGCAGACGGATTCGACAACGCGCTCCTCCATGCCATCAGTAGAGAGGATCTGCTCAAGCGTCAGCCCCTCCTGCCCCATCTCCTTTTGGATGGACTGCGCGGCGCAGCCGGCCGTTTCCGCCGAGGCGATCTCATCCGGTGTGAGCGACAGCCGTTCAGCAAGCTCAGACAACAGCGGTTCCCGGCCAAGCTCCGCAGTCATACGCTCTCGTGCCTTCCGGATCGCTGCGGCACGTTCCTTAAGACTGCGGCTGACCTTAACTGTGCCGTCGTCACGAAGAAAGCGCCGGATCTCCCCTGCGATCTTCGGAACGGCGTATGTAGAAAACTGCGTGCCGAACGACATATCAAAGCCCTGAATAGCCTTGAGAAAACCGACGCATCCGAGCTGGTACAGATCGTCCGGATCGACGCCACGGCCAAAAAAGCGCCGCGCGATCGACCAGATGAGACCGGAATTATCCAGCACGAGCTGCTCCGTGGCGTCCCTGTCGCCGCCTTGCGCACGCTGCAGGAGCTGCTCCATTGATTCGTTCAATCCGTGCTCCCCCGCCGGACGATTTTTCGCTTCATGTGGACCGTCGTTCCCCTTCCGGGTCGTGATGTGACGTTGAGCGAGGTCATGAAGCTCTCCATGATCGTAAATCCCATGCCGCTGCGCTCTTCTCCGCCGGTGGAGAACATAGGTGTTCTGGCCTGCGCAATGTCTTCAATGCCGCAGCCATGATCGCGCACGACAATATCGAGCGTGTTTTCCGGCAGAATGCGGCATTTGATGAGGATCTCGCCGATGGAATCCCGATAGGCATGGACGATGCAGTTTGTAACCGCCTCCGAGACGGCTGTCTTGATGTCATTCAGCTCCTCCAGATTCGGATCAAGCTGTGCGGCGAAGCATGCCACAGCCGCGCGGGCAAACGCTTCGTTGGCAGACTTCGATGGAAATTCCAGTGTCATATAGTTTTCGTATTTCATGCGGTACAGCTCCCTTCTTCCACTTTTACGATCCGTTCAATACCGGAGGCCGCAAGCACTTTCCCCGGCTGCGGGGGAACATTTTGCACGATGACCTGCCCGCGCAGCTCCCGCATCCGGCGCACCGCACTGATGACGACGGCGATGCCGCTTGAGTCCATAAACGTCACTTCACGAAAATCGAGCACAAGCGTATACGGAAGATAGAGGTCGATCTTATTGCCGACCACGCGCAGGACCTCCTTCGCACTGTGGTGATCGATCTCGCCGCGAAGCGCGACTGTCAGGCGCTTGTCCTGCAGAAAGCTCGTCAGATTCACTTTGATCATCTCCTGTTTACAAAAAATGGACACGCAGGATCAACCTGCGTGTCCATTATAAAAAAGCTTTGCGGAAATGTTTGTCGAAGGCAGGGAGCGGTCAATGTTTCAGACGCTGTTCGCTCTGCTCCAGCTGTGCAAGCAATGCGCGGTTTTTCTCAAGCTTTGCACGCTGATCCGCCACGACATGCTCCGGCGCGCGGGAAACAAACGCCTCATTGGCGAGCTTGCCTTCAAACATGGCGATCTGCCGCAGACAGTTTTCCTTCTCCTTGGCCAGACGGGCCAGCTCCTTGTCAACGTCGATAAGCTGCTCCAACGGAATATAGAGCTTGGCGTCATCAGTCAGCGCGCAGACCATGTTTTCGTGGCCCTCCGGATCCTCTGTGCGGAACTCAACCTGGTCGGCGTAAGCCAGACGGCAGATGAAGCCCTCGCCCTGGCGGAAGATCTCAGACTTTTCCGAAACGATATAAAGCGTGCTCTTCTTCGACGGCGGAACATTCATCTCTGCACGGCGGTTGCGCACGGCGCGGATGGCGTTCATGACGGACTGCATGTGCGCTTCCTCCGTGGGGAAACTGAGCGCGTCGCTGGGTTCCGGCCAATGTGCAAGCATAAGGAACTCGCCCTCATGCGGAATGGCCTGCCAGATCTGCTCGGTGATGAAGGGCATGAACGGGTGCAGCAGGCGCAGGATCTGATCCAGGACATAGACAAGCACCTTCTGGGCGGCGCGCTTGCTTGCCTCGTTCTCGCCGTACAGGCGGGCCTTTGTCAGCTCAATATACCAGTCGCAGTAGGTATCCCAGATGAAGTCATAGACCTTGCCGGAGGCGACGCCCAACTCATAGGCATTCATATTATCGGTGACCTCACGGATCAGGACATTGAGCTTGGAGAGCACCCATTTATCCTCAATCTCCAGCTCCGTCTCATCCGGAAGCCCGGTTTCGTCGAGCGTCAGATTCATCAGCACATATCGGCTGGCGTTCCAGATCTTATTGGCAAAATTGCGCATGGCCTCACATTTTTCCACATAGAAACGCATATCGTTGCCAGGCGAGTTGCCAGTGATCAGATTGAAGCGCAGCGCGTCTGCGCCGTATTTTTCAGCCATCTCCAGGGGGTCGATGCCGTTGCCGAGAGATTTGGACATCTTCCGTCCCTTGTCATCACGGACAAGGCCATGGATGAACACCGTCTTGAACGGCTCCTTCTTCATGTGCTCCATGCCGGAGAACACCATGCGCGAGACCCAGAAGAAAATGATGTCGTAACCGGTGACCATATCGGTCGTCGGATACCAGTACTTGAGATCAGGCGCGGTCAGATCGGGCCAGCCCATCGTGGAGAACGGCCAAAGCGCGGATGAGAACCAAGTGTCCAGCACATCCTCCTCGCGCCTGAGATCCGTGCAGCCGCATGCCTCGCAGACGGTCGGGTCCTCACGGCTGACATTGATATGGCCGCATTTTTCACAGTACCATGCGGGGATCTGATGGCCCCACCAGAGCTGACGGGAAATGCACCAGTCGTGCACGTTTTCCATCCAGTTGAGATAGATCTTGGAGAACCGGTCCGGAACAAAGCGGATGGTCCCGTCCTTCACGACGCGAATGGCCTCTTTTGCAAGCGGCTCCATCTTGACAAACCACTGCGCAGAAATCAGCGGTTCCACATCGTTGTGGCAGCGGTAGCAGGTGCCGACATTGTGGTTATAGGGCTCGACCTTGACAAGATACCCTTCCTTTTCCAGGTCCTCCACGATCGCTTTGCGGCATGCGTAACGGTCCATTCCGCAGTACCGGCCGCCGTTCTCATTGATGGTACCGTTGTCGGCAATGACGCGGATGACGTCCAGGTTATGGCGCAGGCCGACCTCATAGTCGTTCGGGTCATGTGCCGGCGTCATTTTGACAGCGCCGGTCCCGAAGCCGATCTCGCAGTATTCATCGCCCACGATGGGGATCTCGCGGTTCACAAGCGGCAGAATGCAGGTCTTTCCGATCAGGTGGCGGAACTTTTCATCCTCGGGGTTGACTGCCACGCCGGTATCGCCCAACATAGTCTCAGGCCGTGTCGTGGCAACGACGATATCGCCTGTCCCATCGCAGAGCGGATAGCGGATATACCAGAGGTTTCCGGGCTTATCCACATATTCGACCTCCGCGTCGGACAGCGCGGTCAGGCAATGCGGGCACCAGTTGATGATGCGGCTGCCTTTATAGATGAGTCCCTTCTCATAGAGGCTGCAGAACGTCTCGCGGACCGCTTTGGAGCAGCCCTCGTCCATGGTGAAGCGGCTTCTTGTCCAATCGCAGCTGACGCCAAGCTTCTTCTGCTGCTGGACGATGCGGCTGCCATACTTTTCTTTCCACGCCCAAACGCGTTCCAGGAATTTCTCGCGGCCAAGGTCATATCGCGTCAGACCTTCGTTCTTGCGCAGTTCTTCCTCGACCTTGATCTGCGTGGCGATGCCGGCGTGATCGGTTCCGGGAAGCCAGAGGGCGTTGTAGCCCTGCATACGGCGGAAACGCGTCAGGATATCCTGCAGCGTGCAGTCCAGCGCATGGCCCATGTGGAGCTGGCCTGTGACGTTGGGAGGCGGCATAACGATGGAGTACGGTTTTTTCGCGGGGTCCGGCTCTGTATGGAAGCAGCCGTTTTCCATCCACATGTCGTAGATGGCGCTCTCAGTCTGGCCGGGGTCATAGGTTTTCGGCAATTCTCGTCTCATATTTTTCTCCTGTTCTTTGCAATCATACAAATCAAAACGCCCTGAACGTACGTTCAGGGCGATCTTGGACCGTGGTACCACCTGAAGTTCCCGCACGGATGCGGACACTCTCGCCTCTGTAACGGGAGGACCCGGCTCAGCTTACTTTGTTCAGCCTGCAGCTCAAAGGTGACGTATCCGGCAGTTTGGCGGAAGCTCGCACCAACCGCTTCCTCTCTGCAGCGTCCCTGCCGGACCTGTCCTTATCATTGCCTGTTTTCTGTATTGTGTGCAGAGGCTCAGATGTCCTCAATGATGGGCGAGGGCTTCGCCTGCTGCGGGTTGACCAGCGCGCGGAATTTCGTGCGGGATTCACGGATCTCGCTCAGAGCCTGCGCGATGGCATCTTCGGTGCGCTTCATGGAGTCGTCGACATAGTCGTTGGTGACCTGACGCAGTTCCTTGATCTTGGCCTGCGCATTCTTCATCAACTCGTCAGCCTCCTGCTCGGCCTGCTTATAGACCTCCTCGCGGGAGATCATCTGCCGTGCGCGCTGCTCAGCCTGCTTGAGGATATTCTCCGCCTCACGCTTTGCGTTCGTGATAACCTCGTTGCGGGATTCGACGATCGTCTTGGCCTGCTTGAGCTCGCCGGGAAGCTGATTGCTGATCTCGTCGAGAAGATCAAGGACCTTGTCACGTTCAATCACGCACTTTTCTGCGCCGAGCGGAAGGCTCCATGCGTCCTGCACCATTTCATACAACGTCGTGAGGGTCTCTTCAATTCCGCTTGCCATGTTGTTACCTCCTTAGATTTGCTCCGAGATGCGAGCTTTGAAATCCGGTATGATCTGACTTGGCAGAAAATCGCTGATGTCAGCGTCATACCGCGCCATTTCCTTGACCGCGCTGGAGCTCAGATACATGAACTGGTGCTCAGCAGTCAGGAACATCGTATCAAGACCTGGGTTCAATTTATGGTTGATGAGCGCCATCTGAAATTCTCGTTCAAAATCAGATACAGCTCTCAGGCCCTTGACAATCGTCGTGCAGCCGCGCTCCCTGGCGAAGTCGGCCAGGAGCTTACCCGAATAGAGCACTTCGACGTTCGGAAGATGGCCGGTCACGCGGCGGATCAGATCCACACGCTCTTCAGCCGTGAACATCGGGTGCTTCTGGGCATTGGTCATGACGCAGACGATCAGACGGTCAAAAATACTGGACGCACGCTCGATGATGTTGAGGTGTCCGTTTGTGACCGGATCAAAGCTGCCGGGATAAATCGCAGTTTTCATAAAAACCTCAAGCCAGGTCCGCTTTTCTGAAAAGCGTGACGGCGGCTCTGCCATATCGGTAGTCCCGGTGGTGGATCAACCCGGGAAATCTGTCGAAAAACGCCTTTTCAACGGGTCTTTCACAGAGTATTATACCACCATTCGTCAAAATGTCAATTTCTGATATCGTTTTTAGGGCATTTTCAAGAAAATCTTCTGCATACGGTGGGTCGAGCAGGATCAAATCGAACCGTTCCCTGCACGATTTGAGGAAAACAAGGTAGTCTGCCTGTACCACACGGGCATTTTCCAACAGCTTTGCGCGCATCAGATTCTCCCGGATTATCCTGCACGGCTCACGGCCGGCATCTACAAACACGCACGAGTCCGCACCGCGGCTGAGCGCCTCGATGCCAAGCTGGCCGGAACCTGCGAACAGATCAAGCACCCGGCGTCCCTCGATCTCAAACTGAACCGCAGAAAACATTCCCTCCTTGACCTGGTCAAGCGTCGGCCGTGTGTCAAGCCCTCTGGGGGCCTTGAGCTGCAGGCCGCGTGCCTTGCCGGTGATTACCCGCATGTGTCTTCCTCCTTCTGCCCTGGCCCATGGTAGTGCGCATACACAGCTTCCGCCGCGTTTTTCGGAAGGACTTGTTCCAGCTCCGACAGCTCTGCCTGCGAGATCGCGCGGACGGAACGGAAGGTCCGGAGCAGCTGCTCACGCCGTTTCTTCCCGATGCCCGGGATCGATTCGAGCGCGGACGCCTTCACATGGCGGCTGCGCAGTGTCTTATGGTACGTGATGGCAAAGCGGTGTGTTTCCTCCTGGATGGTCCCGATGAGAGCGAAGACCGACGGCACTGCCGAGATGGCGATCTCATCGCCCTGCGCATTGACCAATGCGCGCGTGCGGTGGTGTCCGTCCTTGACCATGCCAAAGGTCGGGATGTTCAATGCGAGCTCCCGCAGGACCTCCTCCGCAATGCCTGCATGCTCCACGCCCCCGTCGATCAGCAGGACATCCGGACGCTCCGAAAAGCCCGCATCCTGTGCCAGATAATGGCGCAGGCGGCGCAGCAGTACCTGCCGCATGGAAGCGTAATCATCCTGATCGGTCAGATCCTCGATACGGAAGCGGCGGTACGCCGATTTAAGCGGCTTGCCGTCCTGAAAGACGACCATGGACGCAACGATGTCCGTTCCGCCCGTATGTGAAATGTCGTAAGATTCCAGGCGGCTCGGGATCTCAGGAAGCTGAAGCAGATCCGCCAGGGCGGCCAGTGTCCCCTGCCGCCTCTCCGTCCGTGTGGTGACGCGCTCGGCTTCCTCGCGCGCGTTCTTCTGTGCGATCTCCACAAGGCGGACGCTTTCTCCGCGCTGCGGTGTGCGGAAATGCACTTTTTTCTGAAGTCGCTCCTGCAGAAGCTCGGAGAAAAGCTCAGCGTCCTCCATTTCTTCCGGCAGCAGAACGACCTTCGGGGCGGCGCCCCTTGCAAGATAGAACTGCTTGACGAGCGCTCCGACAGCTTCCTGCGGATCGTCAGCCGGCGCAAGGATCTCATATTCCTTATCCATCAGACTTCCGTCCACATAGTGCAGAACGGCAAAGCACGCCTTGCTCTGGCTCTGATAGTATCCGATGACGTCGGTATTGGCCATGGTCCCGGCTGTGACGAGCTGTTTTTGTCCAAGCGATTCCACCGCGCGCAGCCTGTCCCGCAGGGAGGCTGCCAGCTCAAACTGAAGCTTGTCCGCTGCCTGCTCCATCTGCGTGCGCAGCTCATCCGCGACGCTTTTATACTGTCCCTGGAGCATCATGACCGCCTGCTCCACGCGTCTATGGTACTCCGGCTGACCTTCCGGCAGCTGGCACCAGCCGTCGCAGTTGTTCATGTGGAAGTTGAGGCAGCGGCGTTCCTTGCCGATGTCACGCGGGAACTGCTTCCCGCAGCCGGGCAGATGGAGCGTCAGCCGCAGCGTATCGATAACATGCTGCGTGACAAATCGTCCACCGAAGGGCCCGAAATACGAAGCGCCGTCCCCTGCCGTGCGGCTGACCATCTCGATAACGGGATAGTCCTCCCGCAGATCAACGCGGAGATACGGATAGCCCTTGTCATCCTTCAGAAGAATGTTGTATTTTGGCATATGCCGCTTGATGAGCGAGCACTCCAATACAAGCGCCTCAAATTCTGTACGCGCAACGATGACGTCAAAATGGTCGATCTGGGAGACCATGCGGCGGGTCTTGGGCGTGTGTGCGGCAGTATCCTGAAAATACTGGCTGACGCGGTTTTTCAGTTTTTTTGCTTTCCCCACATAGATCACGGTTCCGGTCCGGTCCTGCATCAGGTAAACGCCCGGTTCATACGGCAGGGAGAGCGCTTTATCCTTCAGTTCATCAAAAGTCATGGCATTTCAAAGAAAAGCTGCCTCAGAATGCTTGATTCTGAGGCAGCTAAGATCGTCTTTCAGAAGACTTCCTTCACAAGCATATCCGTCAAAGCCTTGACCGCTTCCTCCTCATCCGGGCCTTCCGCAAGGATGCTGACACGGGTACCTTTTGTGATGCCCATCGAAAGGACACCGAGCAGGCTCTTGGCGTTGATCTTCCGCTCCTCGACCTCGACCCAGATGCTGGACTTGAACTCGTTCGCTTTCTGGATAAAGTATGTCGCCTGGCGGTTGTAAAGTCCCGATTCGCATTTCACGATGGATTGCTGCATGTACATTTTAGACACTCCTTAACATACCATGCTGGTTCGTTCTGGGAAACAGGTGTTTTCCGGTTCTAATTTTAACAAATTTCATCTGAATGTCAACTACTTTTTCTTTCAGCGGAATTCCACCACCGTTACGCCGGACTCTCCCTCACCGTAGACGCCCAGCCGGAAGCTCTTGACATACTTGCAGCGCCGCAATTCCGCCTGCACGGCAGCCCGCAGGACGCCTGTTCCCTTGCCGTGGATGATCCGGACGGTCGGGAGGTTCCCGAGGTATGCGCTGTCGAGGAAATTATCCAAAACAGGCATCGCTTCATCGGCGGCCATTCCGCGGATATCCAGCTCTGGCTGCACAGCCGCCTTGAGCTCACGCACCTTGCCGGCAATGACCGCTTCGGCTTTCTTTGCCGTTTCGTTTTCAAGCAGGTATACCTCATCCGGCTTCGCATTGACCTTCATGATGCCGGCCTGCAGCTGGAGCGTTCCATCCTTGTTGACGGAGAGCACGGATGCCTTTGTACCAAGTCTGATCAACTCAACGGTGTCGCCCGGACGGACCGGGCGCGACGGTGCCGGACGCTGACGCTGCTCGGTCTGCGGATTCAGGCGCTCCTCCGCCTCATTGAGACTGCGGCGGAGCTCGGCCTGCTTTTCGTTCGACCCCGGAATAAAGCCGCCGCCCTGCGCCTGTTTCCGCAGTTGGCGCAGCTCCTCATAGACCTGGTTTGCCGTGCGGCGCGCATCCTCAATGATGACCTGCGCCTCCCGGCGCGCCTGCTGCGCGGCGCGTTCCTTTTCCTGCTTGATCTGGGCGTAATACTCGTCTGATTTTTCCTTCTGCTTCTCCGTTTCTACGCGCAGGCGCTCCGCCTCAATTCTCGCCTGCTCCATCTGCTGGCGCTGCTGCTCCAGCTGGTTGAGCACATCCTCAAAGCTCTGGTCATTCTGGCTGACCATATCCTGCGCTTCCCGGATGACAGACTCCCGAAGGCCCAGACGGCGGGAGATCGCAAACGCATTTGACTTCCCCGGCACGCCGATCAAAAGGCGGTAGGTCGGCATGAGCGTCTCGACATTGAACTCACACGATGCGTTGCTCACGCCGGATGTACGCATGGCATAGAGCTTGAGTTCGGCATAGTGCGTGGTGGCCGCGACGCGCGCGCCGCAGCTTCGGCACTGCTCGATCAGCGCAATGGCAAGCGCCGCGCCCTCAGCCGGATCAGTACCGGCGCAAAGCTCATCAAACAGCACAAGGCTCCCCTCTTCACAGAGTTCCAGGATCTCCACAATGTTCTTCATGTGCGAAGAGAATGTGGACAGAGACTGTTCGATCGACTGCTCGTCACCGATGTCGGCCAACACGTTTTCAAACAGATTGACGCTGCTGCCGTCATCGGCCGGAATATGCAGGCCGCACTCGGCCATGAGCGTCAGCAGGCCGAGCGTCTTGAGCGTGACGGTCTTGCCGCCGGTATTGGGCCCGGTGATGATGAGCGTGTCAAAATCCGAACCGAGACGAACGGTGATGGGGACGACCTTTTTGGCGTCAATGAGCGGATGGCGCGCACGGATAAGCGTCAGGCTGCCGTCGGTGCTCAGCTGCGGCTCAATGGCCCGCATGGAAAAGGACAGCTTTGCCCGCGCAAAGATACACTCGAGCTCAACCAGGACATCGTAGTCGGTCTTGAGCTGCTCACGGTGGTCAGCAGCCTCGGCGGAAAGCTCAGCGAGAATGCGTTCGATCTCCTTTTTTTCGTCAAGCAGCAGCTCACGCAGCTCATTATTGCCGTTGACGGCAGACATGGGTTCAATGAAATACGTACTGCCCGAGGAGGAGACGTCATGCACAAGGCCGGGCATCTGCGATTTGCACTCCGCTTTCACCGGAACGACAAAGCGGTCGGAGCGGATGGTAATGATCGGCTCCTGCAGGATCTTTGCATAGCTTGGCGAAGTGATGATCTTTTGCAGGGATTCGCGGATGCGCGTGCTCTGGTGGCGGATCTTCCGGCGAATGGAGGCAAGCTCCGCGCTGGCGGCATCTGCAATCTCATCCTTGGAGAGGATCGAGGTGAAAATACGCTCCTCCAGATATTTGTTTGCTGTGAGCTGTGCAAAGTAGACGTCAAGCTCTGTACCGGAGGCCTCCTCTCCGCGCTCCCCGGAAGCATACGCTTTCGCCATACGCGCCGTTTTCAGAACGGACGCAATGCGCAGCAGCTCCTCCGGGCTCAGGCATCCGCCGCGCTGCGCACGGTCGACGGACGGACCGATGTCATGAAGACCGCCGAGGCTCGGAGAGCCCTTGCGTGTGATCTGCATGCAGGCGGCGGACGTTTCATGCAGGCGGCGTCGGACCTCGTCCTCATCCGTGCTTGGGCGGATGGACAGGCAGCGTGCTCTGGCGGCTTCGGAGGCCGTCTGGTCGGCAAGCAGTGCAAGCACCTTGCCGAGTTCCAGTTTTTCCAGTGATTTTTCGTATTGATCAGTCATGGTTTCCATTCCTAACGCAAAGCAAGTGATTTGTAAAAATCAAGTGTGGAGAAGCCGCGCTCCAGCTGTGTGAGAAGATATGTCTCCGCAGCGTCGCAGAGTTCCTTTTCCGCGGCTCCCGTGAGGTCAAAGGAAAACAGCTTCCGGTCATCGCAGGATATGATGTAGCGCATCGCAGCCAGAGACGGCGGGCTCACCGGCAGGTGCACACCGTCCGACGCCAGGCAGGACGCGCAGGCCAGCACACCGTCGGACACGCAGAATCGGTCCGGCTCTGCGCTGCTGCAAACGGTGCAGCCATCCAACTGCGGCTCATACCCGGCCAGGCATGCCATACGGAGCTCCAGCGCCGCCTTGACCAGGCGCGGTTTTTTGTGAAGCTTTGACAGGGCATACAAGGCGTTGAGTGTGAGCGGCAGAAGTGCCGGATCAGGCGCGTCCTGCTGGGAGAGCGTTTCGGCCAACTGGGCGAAATAAGACGCAAGCGCAAGCAGCTCGATGTCCATGCGAAGCTCCGGGAACATCTCGATGGCCGTCGCTTCGGTGATATTCTGGAAGCCGCGGACCTCGGAGATCGTAAATTCCGAATACGTCAGAAGCTGGCAGGCTCCTTTGAGCGTGCTGGAATTTCTGCGCACGCCGCGCGCCTTGAGCGTCATCAGACCGTTTTCCGCGGTCAGAACTGTCAGGATGCAGTCCGTCTCCTTATACTGTACGGAACGCAGAACGAGTCCCAATGCCTTGCGCCACATGTGTGCTCCTTTGTGATGCGGCAGGCTCCGCACGCTGCGCAGCCTGCCTGTACATAAGATAGATTTCCGGCGCGCCGGTATCTGTAAACAGCTCCCAAAGATCCTGTGGTGTCATAGCGATCGCCTCCTGTTCCATTCTATTAGGATGAACAGTTCAGCGGAACCTATGCCCGGATCATTCGCTGTATCCGAAATTGGAGATCAGGAAATCACTGTCACGCCAGTTTTCCTTGACGCGCACCCAGGTCTGCAGAAAGACCTTCGTGCCCATGAAGCGCTCGCAGTCCCGGCGGGCATCGGTACTGATTTTTTTGAGCATCTGGCCGTTTTTCCCGATGATGATGCCTTTATGGCTCGCCTTTTCACAGTAGATGGTGGCGTCAATGTCGATCACGCCGCTGTCACGTTCGGAGAATTTTGTGATCTCCACAGCCGTGCCATGCGGGATTTCCTTCTCCAGGTTCCAGAGCAGCTTCTCACGGATGATCTCTGCCATGACCTGCTTCTCAGGCATGTCGGTGACGGCATCATCCGGGAACAGATGCGGCCCGGGCGCGGCAAAGCCGCTGCAGACCTGCATGAGCGTGTCCAACCCGTCGTGCCACTTGGCGCTGACAGGGATCACAGCCGCAAAGTCATAAAGATCTTTATAGGATGCGATAACGGGCAGCAGTTCTTCCTTCTCCACCGTGTCGACTTTGTTGATGACCAGGATCGCAGGCATATTTCCCTGCCGAAGCTGCGCAATGAGCTCCAACTCCTGGGGCCCGGCGTTTGCGATCGGCTCGACCATGAGGATTACAGCGTCAACATCGGCCACGGATTCCTTGACGACACGGACCATATAGTCCCCAAGCTTCGTACGCGGGCGGTGGAAGCCCGGCGTATCGACAAAGACGAACTGTGTGTCTCCGCGCGTAACAACAGCGCAGATTCGGTTGCGCGTCGTCTGCGGCTTGTGCGAGACAATGGCAATCTTTTCTCCGACCAGTGCATTGGCCAGTGTGGACTTGCCGACGTTCGGACGGCCGGCAATGGTGATCATAGCGGTTTTCGTTTGCATCCGGATCTCCTTATTCTTCGCGCGGCAGCTCGATCTCTGCGAGAATGCGCTCCTCTGCTGCACGCATCTGTTTTTTCATCTCCCCCTCATCCAGATGGTCATAGCCCAGCAGATGCAGGATGGAGTGGACGGTCAGGTATCCGACCTCGCGTTTGAGACTGTGGCCGTATTCCTTTGCCTGTGACTTTGCCCGTTCAAGGCTGATGGCCATATCGCCCAGCGGTACGGTACCGGTATCCGGGTCGCGGTACGCATCCCAGCTTTCCGGCAGTACTCCGGGAACAAACCGAAACATCGGAAAAGAAAGCACGTCGGTCGGCGCGTCGATCTTCCGGCTGGCCCGGTTGATGGCGCGGATGCCCTCGTCGTCAGTGACAAGGACATTGATTTCGCACGGCACATTCACACCCTGCACACGCAGGGCAGCCGTGATGCAGGTCCGAATATGCTCGCGCAGCGTGATGCTCCCGATGCCGCGCTTTTCAAAGCAGATCACGATCTCATGTTTCATGGTTCATTCCTCTTGGCAAATTTCTTTGGGATATAGCGTCTGGCCGGCATTTCGGGCAGACGCGTCTTTTCAAAGCGTTCATAAGCGTCTACGATGCGCTGGACGAGCACATGGCGCACCACATCGCTCGCCGTGAGACGGCAAATACGGATATCCTCCACGCCGTCGAGCACGCGCAGCGCCTCCTTGAGCCCACTGGTCTTATCGGCCGGAAGGTCGATCTGCGTGATGTCGCCGGTAATAACGATCTTTGAGCCGAAGCCCAGGCGTGTGAGGAACATTTTCATCTGCTCACGCGTGGTGTTTTGCGCCTCGTCAAGAATGATGAAGCTGTCGTCCAGCGTGCGGCCGCGCATATAGGCCAGCGGCGCGACCTCAATGTTTCCGCGCTCAAGATACTTGTTATAGGTTTCCAGGCCAAGCATGTCGAACAGTGCGTCATACAGGGGCCGCAGGTACGGATCGACCTTATTCTGAAGGTCACCCGGCAGAAAACCCAGGCGTTCGCCTGCCTCGACGGCCGGGCGCGTGAGGATGATACGGTTGACCTCCTTGGCGCGGAACGCAGCCACAGCCTCCGCAACAGCCAGATACGTCTTGCCCGTACCGGCCGGGCCGACGCCGATGGTAACGGTGTTCTTTTCAATGGCCTTGAGATAGTTCTGCTGGCCGATGGTTTTTGCCTTTACAGGACGCCCTTTGGCCGTGACGCATACTACATCCTTGGCCATACGGCTGACCTGATCCTCCTTGCCGGCGTTGACAAGGTCGATGAGGTAACGCACCTTCTGCTCGTCAATGACCTCGCCTTTTGCAGCAAGCGACAGCAGCGCTTCCAGCGCACGGCAGCCCTTGTCGGCTGCCTCCTCGTCGCCCGCAACCTTTAGCTCTGTGTTGCGGTTGGTGATCCGGACGCCGAAAGCGGCCTCGATCTTGCGGATATTCTCGTCAAAGGAGCCGAACACGTCGATCAGCTGCTCCACCCGCTCGGCATTGATGGTTTTTTCTGTCATGTATTTATCGCATCCTTATACTTGCCGCGGTCATGCGCGCGATCATTTCCCGGCAGCTGAGCGCGCTTGTCCGGCGGTAAACGCCGCCGGAGCACACAATGCTCTGCTGCTCGCTCAGAATAACGCCTGCGATCATGTCGTGCGTGGCCGCCTGCTCCGCCTGATCGCGGCAGCGGGCAGCCGCCTGCTCCGCGGTCAGATCCTCTTCTCTTGTATCATACTCAGAAATGCGCTCGATTTCAATCCCCAATGGCAAAGAAAAGCCGCCCGGCAAGATCAAATACCATGTTTTTGTCTGTTTTTCCGCGTTGGTTGACGGCTCCGGCGCGCCGGACAGCACGATCCGGTGCCTGCCGATCAGAAGACTCACACGCCTGCCTGTCCGATGCACGTCCTGCTTATATATGACGGTCGACGGCGTCACGCAGACTGTCCTGCGCACTGTCTCGGCATAGATCTCACCCAACGCGGCCGTGGCCTTCGTTTTATAGCCATAGTCCGTATAGGCGGAAATGAGCAGCTGCCCGGGCAGGACCGCCTGCCCCACGCGGCAGAGACAATTTCCCGCTTCCGCATGCACCTCGGTGATGATCCCGGCACGGGAGGCGACCACATTGACGGGCGTCTTCCGGTCCGCGACCGGTTCCTTCTCCGGCCGTTCCCGAACCACCACGCGGGCGCACATCCCGTTCTGCTGCACAGTCAGCCACTGCAGCTTCCCAATGCGAAGGAGCATTCTGTTCTTGAGCTCCTGCGGACGGATATCCGGTCCGTATGTTCCAAAGCCGACTCCGAGTTCCCGCAGTTCCCGCAGGATCTGCTCGCTCGGAACTGTTTCGTTTCCGCTGACCTCATAAAAAAAGACAAATTTTGGGATTACCACTGCACTCACTGCCGCAGCCAGGAGCAGGACGACGAGCAGGGGCCGCTTCCGGAGCCCGCCGAAAATCGCCGGTGCGCCGCACTGCTCAAGCACGCGAAGCTCCGCGCCGTGCCGCTCTGCCGCGGTGCAGACAGCAGGCAGATCACGCAGGCGGACCAGGAGTTCCATCGTGAAAGCATCCTGTCTGCCGAGGATGCGGAACGCAAGTCTGCGTGCGGCGAGCTTTTTAAGCAGCCACTGCGGCGAGGCGGCTGTGATCCGCACGCGCACACAGCCGCACAGGAACCAGATGACGCTCCACATTTCAACCTCTCCTTTCAAACGTCAGAGTCCGGATCGTGCCGCAGACGATCAGCCCGTCACGCCGCATCTGCCGGATCTGAAGCCCTTCTCCGTCGATCGTCAGGACTCCTGTATTGAGCTCCGCAACGATCCGCTCCCGCTCATATTCCAGGATTCCAACATTTTGATCGACGCTGCATTCAGAAAAGCCGATGCATTCCAGCCGAGGCAGTCCCGCCCCGATGTCTGCCGGGATACCGAGCCGCGTGGAGATCTTTTCGAGCGCACTGCGCAGGTTCATTCCCGCCACCTCCCCTGTTTGCTTCTATCTTATGCGGCCCGGACTAATTCTTTCCGGCTGCTCATACGATGGAACAGGAGGTGGAAGAACATGCTGCAAACAAGACTGCGGATCGCATTCCGGACGATTGCGCTGTGTGCAGCCGCGGCGCTGTGCGTGCTCTTTCACGAGACAGCTGCAGGCGCCGTATCTGACGGGCTGCGGCTTGGCATGGAGGTCATTATACCGTCGCTCTTTCCGTTTCTGGTATGCACGAACCTGATGATGCAGTTTGGCCTGACCGTCCGGCTGGCAGCATGGCTTGGACCGCTTTCCGCAGGACTTCTTGGGCTTCCGGCTGAGGCAGGGGGCGTGTTCATCCTCGGCTTGCTCGGCGGATACCCTTCCGGCGCGCAGCAGGCGGCCGCATTGTTCCGGCAGGGCCGTCTGACAAAGCAGGAAGCAGAGCATGCCGCAGTTGTCTGCAACAACTCCGGTCCGGCATTTCTGATGGGCGTGATGGGCGCGCGACTGTTCGGAAGCGTTCGTACCGGCGTGATCCTGTACGGGATCCATATTCTCTCCGCAATATGCCTCGGGCTGCTTCTGCGCCCGGTAAATCCACGCTCAGGCACCGCAGTGCCGCCGCGTACAGCAGAAGTCAGTTTTGCCGCTGCCTTCACGCAATCTGTCCGCCACGCAAGCGTGTGCTGCATGACCATCTGCATGTATGTGACAGTCTTTTCCGCGGCAGGCGCGTTCATGGATCTGCTTGCCGGGCGCCTGCTCCCGCCGGCTGTGCGTGCGCTGCTGCGCGGGATGATGGAGCTGTCTGCCGGTGCAGCAGCACTGCAGGCCGGAGCGCTGCCGCGGGGGATCTCATTCTGCATGGCATCGTTCTTTGCAGGCTTCGGCGGCCTCTGCGTGCAGGCGCAAAGCCAGGCCATTGTCTCAGACGCCGGGCTGCAGCCGCAAGGCGCTACTGCAAAAAAGCTCCTGCAGGGCGCTGTTTCCTTCATTCTTGCATTGGCAGCCGTCCGGCTGTTCCCGGAGCACATTCTGTTCCCGGACTCTGTTCCGGCGGCCCTGTTTTCCGGCGGTGTCTATCAAAAGCTGATGCTTCTGATCTGTACCATTCTTTGCCTGTATTTCCGGAAACTATGGACTGGATATTTTCTCCCGAAGCGTGTATAATGGAAAAAAAGACGCGGAGGGCGGGATTCAACATGCTGTTTCGGAAATCCATTGACCGGTACTGCTCCTACTGCCAGTTTGCCGGCAGAATCGACGGGGAGCGTATGATCTGCCAGCACTGCGGCATCGTGCCGGACAGTCATCACTGCCGTCGTTTCCGCTATGACCCGCTTAAGCGCGTTCCACCGCGTCCGCGCACGCAGCCGGTCAGCGTACCGGAGGACACGGATTTCTCTCTTTGAAGCGCAAAACGCCCGGAAGCATTGCTTCCGGGCGTTATTTCAAACGTCTTACCAATCCGGAGATGCGGTGATCGGCTCGGAAATATCATAATTCGACAGATCTGTGTCCCCAACGATGGCAATCTTGACCGATGTAATCCCATCGAGCGCACAGAGCGTCGCCACAAGGGAACGGACCGCATTCTGCGCGGATCTGGCGGTATTGTCGCAGGCGGTAAAATCCGCGGAAAGCACGATCGATGCAAGCCCGTCTGTCACGGAAAAATCCAGTACCTGTGTTTTGGCCGGAATCGCACGCAGCGATCCTTCCAGCGGAAGAGCGGCAATCAGCGCACGCGCCGTCAGGACCGGCAGCTGCGTCAGATCTGTGCAGAGGATCGCCTGCCGCACACCGACGAGTTTCCCTTCATAGTTCGGAAAATACAGGGTGACTGTGTATTCCGGATTCTGAGCAGCGACATCGTAGAGCACAAAATCGCGCGCTGTAAACGGACCATAGCGCACGGACGGCGAACTGCCGACAGCCAGCTCAACACTGGTAACTTCGGGCAGCTGCGTCAGCGTCATGGTCAGACACGCCGCGACGGACATGCGTGCAAGCCCTGGCATCTCCATCAGATCACTGGAAAAAGCGATCCGGACATTCCCGTCTGTCGTTTCAACGCCGCGCAGCACCGGACGTTGTCCGGACGGAAACGTAAGTCCATCTGTCTTCGGTCCGTCCAGGAATGCACGGATCACCCGCTCCGGCGTCCGCTCTTGCTCCGGGAGCTCGATCTGCTCTGCGCAGAGCGCGCCTGTCTGCGTTCCATAGATCGGCTCCGCGCTGCAATACCAGACGGAAAAGGGATGCTCCGGGGCAGTCGCCTCATCCGGCTGTACGCATCCGGACAAAAGCATCAGCAGCGCAGCCAATGCTGCAGCCGCGCGAAAGTTACACATTTTCCGCATCCGCAGCATCCTCCTCCACGCCGAAATACGGGAACATGACCATGAAGCACGACCCCTTGTTCTCTTCTGATGTGACTGTGATCGTCCCGAAATTGCGTTCCACCATCTCGTGGACGATGGACAGCCCAAGTCCGGCGCCGCCGGCCTGGCGGCTGCGCGCTTTATCGACGCGGAAGAAACGCTTGAAGATATTGCTCAGGGCATCGGCCGGTATGCCGACGCCTGTGTCCTCTACGGTGAGTGTGATCTCCTCCTGCTCCCTCCGGAGCGTCACATGGACGCTGCCGTTCTCACGGTTGTACTTGATACCGTTTTCCACCAGGTTGAAAATGATCTGGTAGGCGTCGTCCTCCCGGGATAGGATGGTGCAGCCGTGGTCCAAATTTGCGCTGAGCGCGACCTGCTGCCGGTCGGCCAACGGCACAAGCATACGAAACACGCGTGAGACCGTCTCGCCAAGATCGACGACCTCGTGCTCCGTCTCGCCGTTTTCATCCTCGGTGCGGCTGAGCGTCAGGAGCTTCTGCGCGATGCGCGTCAGGCGGTCGGATTCGTTGCCGATGTCTGCGACAAATTCCCGCATGGTGGACGTGTCCATATCATTTTGCAGAATGGAATCTGACAGGAGCTTGATGGAGGCCAGCGGCGTCTTGAGCTCGTGCGACGCATCGGAGACGAACTGCCGTTCCGTCTTTTCCGATTCAAGGAGCTTGTCCGTCAGCTTGTTGAATTCGTCTGCGAGGGTAGCATATTCATCCGTGCCGCGCATTTGGATCTTATGACTGTATTCGCCCTCGCGCGCAAGGCGGATGGAAGTCAGGATCGCACGCATTTTTTGAGAGCCCACAAGAACAAACGCTGCCGCAAACAGGAAGATCGCCGCAAGCAGGATCAGCGATCCGCGCAGGATCGTCCGCTCCAGGCTGGCAATGATGCCGCCCTGTCCGGCGTCATACTCCATCAGATAAACGCTGCCGGCGATGACGCTGCGCGTCATGACCGGCGCAGCGGCGAAGCTCTTGAGCGCACCGTTTTCATAGCGGCATGTAAAGACATCCTGCCCCGAGAGCGCCTGCACCGTCTCGCTGAACAAAACCGTTTTTCCGACGGCATTCATGCTCTGCGAGGAATCATACAGCGCGGTACCGGATGCGTCCGTGACGATGAGGCGCGTCACATTGAGATCGCCAAGCACTGTGATGACCTGCCGCACCGTCTCGACGCTCAGTGTGTCCACGCCGGACAGCGGCGACGTCACAACCTGGAGCTTGTCCTGCGCCGAGGCATACTTTGAGCGGAACATCAGGTTTCGCGTGGCTGTTGCCGAGTAGATATTCAGAAAGAGCAATGCGAAGGCTGTGATCGTCATGTATGCGAATGCATTTCGCATCTGGGAGCTCGAAGGGACGAGTCTCCGCTTCTTTTCAGTACTTGAAATAGTACCCCACTCCCCACTTGGTCATGATATGCTCCGGCTCAGCCGGGCGGATCTCAAGTTTCTCCCGCAGACGGCGGATATGAACATCCACGGTGCGGATGTCGCTGCTGTTGTCGTAACCCCAGATCGCATCGAGGAGCGTCTCACGGGAATAGACGCGGTTCGGATTACGCATCAGAAGCTCCATCAGGTCAAATTCCTTCGCCGTCAGATCCACCGGATGATCGCCGCTCATGGCACTGCGCGCACTGCGGTCCAGTGTGATGTGCCCACAGACGAGCCGGGTATCAGGCTCGGTTTTTTTTGTGCCGCCGGCGCGGCGCAGCAGCGCGCGGATGCGCGCTTTGAGCTCAAGAATATTGAACGGCTTGGTCAGATAATCGTCTGCGCCGTGCTCAAAGCCGAGGAGTTTGTCCATATCGTCAGACTTGGCCGTCAGCATGATAATGGGAACGAAAGAAAACTCACGGATCCTCGTGCAGGCCTCCAGCCCGTCGAGGCGCGGCATCATGAGGTCAAGCACGATCAGATCCGGATTCTCGCTCGCTGCAAGCTCCACGGCCTCCATGCCGTCGTTCCCGGTCACGACCTCGTATCCGTCGTTCTCCAGGTTGAACCGGATCCCTTTGACAAGCAGCTTTTCATCATCCACTACCAGTATCTTCATTCTGCATCCTCCACATAAACCAGGTCGCGCAATGTCTCGTATCTCACATTACCGATGCCGCTGACCTCCTTGAGCTGTTCGACTGTGCAAAAGCCCCCGACTGTCTTCCGATAGTCCAGAATGTTCTGCGCTGTCTTCTCCCCAATGCCGGGCAGCTCCATCAGCTGCTGTTTTGTCGCGGTGTTGAGGTCGAGCCGGTTCTCAGTCTCTGACAGTGCCGCCTCTGCCGACCGGGAGACCGTTTCCTGTACGGAGGAAACAGACGGCTGTCGGGGCACGGGACGCTCCGTCTCCACGCGAAAACCGCGTGTGCTGCATCGGCCAAGGAAAAAAGCCAGTGTCAGACATGACGTCAGGAGTGCAAGCAGAGGAAGCAGCCATCGCACAGAAGCTCTTTTTTCCATTGTGTGCCTCCTGCATTTGACATAGCAATAAAGTTTGCTATAATTATAACATACTTCCCCAAGATTGTACAATCCAACATATGAATTTGGTGATAACATGAAACGAATCCGATTCCTTGCGCTGCTGATGCTGGCGGTCATTCTGATGCAATGCGCGCTTTTGCCGATCTCAGCGCAGGAGGACGCGCCGGAGGCGTCCGCCCCGCAGGGGCCTGCCTATCACGTTGCTGCGAAGGCTGCGCTTCTCATCGATCTCGGGAGCGGAAAATCCATCTTTGAACAAAATGCGGACGCGCGTGTCTATCCCGCAAGTCTCACAAAGATCATGACGTGCCTGCTCGCGCTGGAAAATGGCAATCTCTCCGATATCGTGGAGGTCCGCGAATCCGCCCTGGCCGACATTGGCCAGGATTCGAGCACGGCTGGGCTCATGGTCGGCGAACGGCTGACGCTTGAGAATCTTCTTTACTGCATGATGATCGTCTCGGGCAATGAGGCCTGCAACGTGATTGCCGAGCACATCGCAGGCTCCGTGCAGGCATTCGTGCGCATGATGAACGAGCGCGCTTATGAGCTCGGGTGCCGCGACACGCACTTCGTGAATCCCCATGGACTGCACGATGAAAACCACTATACCACTGCGCGTGATCTTTCCATCATCACGCAGGCAGCGCTGAAAAGTGAAAACTTTTGTCAGATCTGCAATCTGGCGGAATATATCCTGCCGGAAACGAACCTCTCCCCGGAGCGCAAGCTCAGGACCACAAATATGCTGATCTACAAATCCAGCTCAAATCCGCAGTATTACTCCCGCGCGCGCGGCATCAAAACCGGCTATACAAGCGCTGCCGGGCGCTGCGTCATCTCTGAAGCCGTCAACGACGACCTGGATCTTCTTGCCATTGTAATGGGCGCGGATACGTCCATTCAGGAAAACGGCGACCTGCTTATGGAAAGCTTCACCGAATGCCGGTTTCTCTTTGACTATGGCTTTGATAACTTCGCGTATGTCCCCATCCTATCTCCGCTCTATCCTGTCGCCCAGGTCGGCGTGAGCAATTCCGCCGGTGCGGAGGTCGTGGCCGTAGCCCCGGCCAAGGAAATCAAGCTCCTGCTCCCGGTGGAATACGACGCGGAAGCCATCCAGACTGTCATTGAGCTGACTGACGAGACTGTGAACGCGCCAATCAAGGCCGGGGACGTCCTCGGCACCGTCCGCGTTGTCTACAACGGAGAAACGCTTGATGAAACACAGCTGCTCGCCATTGCGGATGTTGCAAAATCCGAACTTTCTTCAGCCGCCTCCGGCACCTCCGCTTATATCCAGAAGAACTGGTGGAAATGGGTCCTGATCGTGATCCTCGTGATCGCAGTCGGCGCGGTCATTGCATTATGGATCATGCCCCGTCTGCAGCGGAAAAAGCGCCGCAGACAGCAACTGGAAAAACGCAGGCAGCTGTTGGAAGAACGCTTCCGCTCCTACCGTGACGAGCTTTGAGGTGCATCATGCTGAACTGGGAAGATCTCAAGGCAGCCTGCCTTGGCTGCACGAACTGCATTCTCTGCAAAACAAGGACCAATGTTGTCTTCGGCGTCGGCCCGCAGGACGCAGAGGTCATGTTTGTCGGTGAAGGTCCGGGAGAAAACGAGGATCTGCAGGGCGAGCCGTTCGTCGGCGCAGCCGGAAAGTTTCTCGACGAGATGCTCTCCATCATCGATCTTGGCCGTCACAATTGCTACATCACCAACATTGTCAAGTGCCGACCGCCGCATAACCGCGACCCTTTGAACATTGAACAGGATGCCTGCATCCGGTTCCTGCGTGCACAGACAAAACTGATCCAGCCGAAAATCATCGTCTGTCTTGGCCGGATCGCCGCGGGACGCCTGATTCGTGAGGATTTCCGGATCACGCGCGAGCACGGCCAGTGGACGCAGCGCAGCGGGATCTACTTCACCGCGCTCTATCATCCGTCTGCGCTTCTGCGCGATGAGAGCAAGCGCCCTGAGACGTTTCAGGACCTGAAAAGCCTGCAGGCCAAGGTCCGTGAGATCTGCACACACACGCTGCCATAAGCTGTTCCCCGGTCAGGAAAACAAACGTCATCGGGAAGGTTCAATCAAACAAGGATGTTTTGGGAGGCGGCATGCTGTGTCATGCCGCCTCCTGCATTTCATATTGCTTGGCAAAGGGAGAGCCCATGTGCGCGGGAGGGCACATCCCTCCTGTTCGGAAGAGACGCACAGAGAATTCCTTGAGTGCTGAAAACATGAACAGATTCTGTAACATTTTATCGCGCTCTCCGTTATATAAGCAGAAGGGAGGGTGGACGCACGAACAATGAACTGCTGAGTCGGCTATATGAGCTCTATAGTCGGGAGATTTATCTGTATTTGTACAGTATGTGCCGCGACAGCGGCCAGGCAGAAGATATGATGCAGGAATGCTTCTTGCGGGCGATCTTCTCTTTAGACGATGAACACGGCAATATGCGCGCCTGGCTCTACCGCGTGGCCCGAAACATTTTGACGGATCATCTGCGTTCTCGACGGAGCAGCATATCTCTGGACGAGCTGGCAGAAACACCCTCCGACGCACCCGGGCCGTTGGCACTGTATCTTCGCACAGAGAAGCAACAACTCCTGATGGAGAAGTTGGCCGCACTGGAGCCTCGGAGACGCGAAGTTCTGTGCCTGCAGTATTTCGGTGGACTGAGCCAAAAGGACATCGCCTCGCTGCTGCACTTGAGCCACCAGAATGTGCGGGTGCTGAGCCTTCGTGCGCGGAAAGAGCTGAAGCAAAAGATTGAGGAGGACGGATATGACGTTTCGTGAATTATTGAATCTCTATCAATCCGGGGAGCTTGGCCCCGAACAGAGCCGTGAGGTGGCGGAGGCCATAGACCGGGAGGACGCTCTGCTGGAATATCTCTCTGAGCGGGACGCCCTGCCCGAGCTGGATGGGGCTGCAGACGCTGCTCCAAACAACACCGACTCTGAGATGGAAAAGAAGTTTCAACGCGAGCTCAAGCGCAGTATTCGCCGTGCCTTTGCCAGGCTTGGCGTCACAGTCGGCGCAGCGCTTCTGGTGATACTGCTGCTGGCGCAGTTCGTGCTGCCGCGAGTGATCGACTGGTTTTATTATGACCCGGGTCAAATCGTGGCGCAAATCCGTGAGAAGCACAAAGTTTCCCAGGACACCGCCTATGTTGCCGACACACAGTCCAACCGGATGACATTGGACATGGCCGTGTATTCCGAGCTGTTTCTTCCGGGCGTTTATCGTGACAATGTAAGGGTCGTGGAGCATGGCTATGGAGAATACGATGTAATCATCACGCAGAACGTGGCTTATAACGACATGCCTATGGTGGATGTGGCCGGACATATCAGCAAGGGAAGATTGCTCCTCTATGATGCCAATCTTTTTAAGGCTCCGGTGGGAAACGCCTTTGAATGGGGGCTGAATTTCCCGGACCCGGCCTTGCGTCTTTCCGAGCAGATCCAAGCGCCTGTCACACATGCAGACGGATCTACAGAGCTTCATGCCATCGGCATAGCCGGGTACCCGGAGGATGCCCGCGAAAAACTGGAGGCGTTGGAGGATGGGAAGGTTTACGGAGGCTTTGTGAGCCTGGACCGGGTCATGGATTACGACAGCTTTTACGCCTTTCTGGAGCACTGTCAAAACTACCATATTTGGTGCGCGGTACAGCTGTCCGAAAAGCCCTCCTATCTGTCGAACTGGGGCTTTGGCATAGATTACGGCGGAGGCGCAAATGCTCTCGCCTGGGACAGGGAGAAATACCCTGCTCTCAAACGCACCGGTGATGATCCCACTGTGATCCAGGACGGAGAGACGGCAAAGGCCCATATGCAGGACCTGCTGCGCTACCTGAGCGATCATCCGGAATTTGCGGAAATGATGAGCCGTGACTACGGATTCTCCGGCTATACCGCCGTAACTGAGTGTCCTCAGTTTGGTACTGTCCAGGATCGAGATCTCGCCCCGCTGATCGAGTATCTGGACAAGCATGGCGTGCAAGTCTACGGCTTCTGGATCATGGCAAGTAAGGATACCTTACTGCAGCTTCAGGATAGTCCCGAGGTCTATTCTGTGGCTGTGCAGCCTCTGCGATAACGGTTGAAGCTCCATGCGCTTCATAAACAGGATAGAAAAGCCTATGGGAAGAAGGAACATTCTTCTCATAGGCTTTTTCCTGGCAGTCCTTACCTGTCTTATCGGAGACCGTCTTCTGATGTCCGTTTTTTATTCCGGCGCACAGAGCTCCTCCGTGAGCCAGCGCCGCAGGACGAGCGCATGGTTGTGCTCCGGATCCTTTGCGGCATATAGAAGTGTGAGCGTCCGGACGCCGCTTGTATTCCGTGCCGTCCATTCGTGCGCCTGCGGATTGCATGAAAGCTCGTCCATGTATCGCCGTGAAAACTCCGCAAAGCGAGCAGGATCATGTCCGAACCACATGCGAAGCGCCGGAGACGGCGCAAGCTCCTTTGCCCAGAGATCAATGCACGCTTCTTCTTTTTTGATACCGCGCGGCCAGAGGCGATCAACCAGCACGCGCAGCCCGTCCTGTTCGTCTGCCGCTTCGTAAATTCGTTTGACCTGGATCTTCAAGCTGATTTTCCTCTCTGTCGCCGGGCCGGGGATCCCGGTTTTCCGTCAGTCGATGCGCGTGCCGTCTCCATAAACCTCGCAGAAGCGGGCGGAAAAGGACGGCTCCGTATGATGGATATAAAGATGAGAGATATCCCCGACAGACGCAGCGCGGAAGCTGGCAAAGCCCTTGCGGCGCTCCTCAGTATAGATGGTCGTGACAGAGGTCGGCGCCATGGCCAGCCCGTGCCACAGAATCATCGGGGAACAGTTGAGCAGATGACTCAGAAGCACGCAGCTCAGTCCCAGATGGCAAAACAGCGCAAGCGTTTTGGCATTGGGCGCTTCTGCACGGTACAGAAGGCCGTCGCGAACATAACCATGCTCAGCAAGCATTGTGTCAAACGAAGAAATAACGCGGTCATAAGCTTCGCCAACGCCTGCCTGCCGGAACAGCTCATTCTCCCGCCAGTGCTCCGCGCTGAGGAAACGCGCATCGCCCAGCCACTCCTGCGGCAGCCAGTCCCATACGCAGCCTCCCTCGCTTGCCGAGCCGGGATGAACGATCGGCGTACCATTCGGCGCGTCAAATTCGCGCAGCCAGTCGCACTCCACAGCCGTCCGTCCGGCCAGCTTCAGCGTCGCTTCCGCTGTTTCCTTTGCGCGTCCCATGGTAGAGACATAGTAATCGCTGATTGGCATGGGCGCGATGCGCTCGGCCAGCATGGCGGCCTCACGCTTTCCAGTTTCAGTCAGACAGTCGTGTTCATAGTCTGGGTCACCATGGCGGATCAGCAGCAGCTTCATATTGTTTCTCTCTTTCTATGCGTAAGGACGCAGGTTTTCTCCGAAGAGTATAGTACAAAAAAGATGCGGACGCAACTGCAATTTCATGTATTTTCCGCTTTGACCGGAATTTGACAGGTATCAGCGCGCGCGATCCGGTCAAACTACGGATGCAGGAGATCGAATGATCTCCCGAACAAACAAGCAAAAGGAGATGCAACAATATGGCAAACCGCAACAGTTCCAATTCCATCAACATTCCCGAAGCGCGCGACGCAATGGATAAGTTCAAGATGGAAGCCGCCTCTCAGGTCGGCGTCAACCTCAAGAACGGCTACAACGGCGATCTGACCTCCCGTGAGGCCGGTTCCGTCGGCGGACAGATGGTCAAGAACATGATCGAGTCCTACGAGCGCAACATGAAGTAATTATTGCCCCAACGTCATGAAAGGAGCTGCCGCGCCGACAGCGGCAGCTCCTGGAATCGATACATCAGGCCTGCCGCAAGCTGTCCGCTGCGGCAGGCCCTTGGTGTTTTTTACCGGTTCCCGTCCGGGCGGTAGATCGTCCGGAACGGAGCTGCATCGTCGCAGAGCATCTGAACAGAGTCGACTCCCAGTGTGCCCAGAACCTGTTCCCAGCGCTCCAGCATCCCGACATCGTATTCAACGGGAAGAAAATCGAAATCAAGATAGGTCTTGATCGCGCCAAGGCGGAACTCATCCGTCAGCAAACGTGTAAAGGGAATCGGCTTCCCTTCCAGGTTTTCCAGTGCAGCGCAGGTGATATATTTTGACAGTCCCTTTCCGCGGTACTCCGTGCGCATGCCCACCATGTGAAGGCAGCCTGCGCCGTCCTCCGTACGGATGAAGGTCGTCGCCGTAGCAACATGCTGTCCGTTATGGTCGAGGAAAAACACGTCGCGCTCCGGCACGATCCCGGGCATTTTACGGATGGTATCCTCAAAAGACTGCTCGCCGTTGGCTTCGTCGATCAGCGAGCCATCCATGCAGCACGCGATCCAGCCCGGAATATCTGCATCAGAAGAAAAACGGCTGATGGAATAACCCTCCGGCAGCGTCAGCTTCGGAAGTTTTGCGTCCGGAAGCCGGTACATTTTCAGTTGCGCCATGATATGCCTCCTGTTCTCTTATTCTCCGATGATCATGACCTGGACAGTTCTGGTCCTGCCCCGGGTCTGATCCCAGTCGATAAAGTGGATACGGCCGAACTCGCCCAGATCCATCTCCCCGTCCGCCGTGACGATGGTCACGCTGCGGCCGATGATGGACGAACGCAGATGCGCGTCCGTGTTGTGGCAGCCGAAGTTGTCCTCCCCCACGGACTCGGCAAAGTCCAACGCCTTCTTGCCGGGGTGCAGGTACATGCCCTCATAGCGGCAGGTGGGGATCCATTCCTCAAATACGTTCACCAGGTCCTGCTGCAGCGTCTCAAGCCCCGTCATGGACTTGTCGAACGCGCACTCCTGCGTGATGACGGAGCAGGTCGTGTGGTGGGAGTAGACCACCACGATGCCGTCCCGGATTCCAGACTTCTTTGCGATTTCTTTCACTTTGTCGGTCACGTCGTGGAATGTGACGGCGCGGTGGTTGGATTCGACCTTGAAGCTCTCCTTGAATACCATGTTCAGCCCTCCTGTTTTTTCAGGTCGTCCGCCGCACGGCGCGTGGCGGCGATCATCTCGTCGATCATGGCAATGGGATCCTCCGCCTTCATGATGCCGGAGGCGGCGCCCGCGGCCTCAGAGCCTGCCATGATGAAGTCATAGACCTGCTGGCCGTTGGTAATGCCGGCAGCCTGCTCCACCATGATGTCGGGGTAGATCTCCTTGATGACGCGGATGGAGTCCTTGACGTAGGCCATGGGGCTCACGCCGTTGCCGCCGCCGATGATGTCCGACGGCTCGGGGTTGATGATGTCCGGGTGAAGCTGGGCGATGGCCTTCGCCTCCGCGATGGTGTCGGCGCAGGCAAAGACGAGAAAGTCCAGCTCCCGGGCGCGGTCGATGACGGCCTTCATCTGCGGCAGGCTCATGGGCTTTTCGCAGTGGTTGATGACGACGCCCTGCGCGCCCGCAGCCTTGAGGCCCTCAGGCAGGATATCCGCCATGCCGCGGCCGGGCCGGAGCGTGTCCATATAGGGGGCAAGGACGATCAGGTGCTTGGTGTTCTCGCAGACGCGGCGAATCTCGATGGGCGAGCAGATGAACAGCACGTCGATGTCATACTTCTCGGCGGCCTTGTCGGCGGCGATGGCGTATTCCAGGAGCTGGTCGCCGTAGACGTAGTTCTTCGTGCCGACTTCAAAATACGGGGTGCGGATGACTGGTTTCATATTGATTCCCTCTTATTTACAGGTTTTTCACGAATGCGCGGATTTCGGTCAATCCGTCCAGAATGCCCAGCTCCAGACGGTTCTCCACGCTGGAGTAGGCCGGCAGGACGGCGATGGAGCCGTTTTCCAGCGCCTTTTCCCGGTTGATGCCCAGCGTGTTGCAGGGCTCCAGGGCAAGCACGTAGTCGTGCGACTTCATCATCTTCCATTCCAGAAGATTCGGCAGGTTCTTCGTGTCGAAGGCCACGTAGGCGCCCAGCTCCAGCCGCTCGTTCCAGATGACGCCGCAGGCGCGGCTGCCCAGGTTCGTGTGGTAGTACATTTCCTCTCCCCGTCCGTCCACCGGGGCCATCATGTGGCGGTGATCGTTGGAGATGGGATTCGTGCCGCGGGTGTCGGCCCCGGAGACCTCCACGCGCGTATCCGCCTGCAAGAGCGGGTAGCCGAAATTGATGTGATACAGGAGCATATAGGGCTCGTCCGCGGCGTCATAGTTGGTGATGGTGTCGTGGATGGTCAGGGCTTTGCTGTTGAGGCCAGTTTCCACCGTGCGCTGCAGCGCCAGATTCCGGCCGTAGAGGCGGGTCTGCCGCATCTCGCCGCTCGCACGCAGGCGGTAGTCCTCTCCCTGCCAGAAGGTGCGGGTGCCGAAGGTGGAGGCCGGGATGTTGGAGATCCGCCCGTGGACGGGATAGACGCCCTTCACGTTCGCATGTCCGCCCACATTCCCAAGGCCGCAGGTGACCAGCATGCCCGCCGGCCACTGCTCGGTGAATTCCCCGTTGGCGCTGGAGCACAGCTGCGGTGCGGTGAGGCCGTTTTTTGACTGGAACGACAGGTTGACGCCCTTGTAGCTGAGGTCGTAGATATCCATGCAGCGGTCGGGCACCAGAGTGAACCGGAGTCCCGCGGCGTTATAGAACTCCGCGATCCGGACGCCTTCGGAGGGGCCTCGGAGCAGCCGGGCTTCGCGGATGCCTGCGATCTGGCTCAGATTGCCCACCTGGCGGAGCAGTTCAATGTTCATGGTCTTCGCTGCTCCTTTCTCACCCGA
>CADCOJ010000184.1 GCA_902803075.1 Oscillospiraceae bacterium
AGGCCGTTTCCTCCATTATGCACACCGTGCTTTCCCGCTTGATTCCGCCGGCGTTCCACCGGCGTTCCTTCGGCAAAAAAATCCCGGAGCCGGTTTTTCCCCGGCCCCGGGATGCTCTGCGGTGCGTTCAGCTTCTTTCAGCGCCGTCCGTTTCTCTTGCGGATCTGCGTTTTTTCGTATATGATTGCAGTATGATACAGCGGTCTTCCGCGCGCATGTCAGCACAGAAACGGGGCGGTTCCCGGAGGAGGAGCTATGGCAAAGATCCAACCTTATCAGCACAAGGTGCAGTATTATGAGACGGACAAAATGGGCATCACGCACCATGCGAACTACATCCGCTGGATGGAGGAGGCCCGGATCGACTTCCTGGATCAGCTGGGTTTCCCGTACAGCGCCATGGAGGCGGCGGGGATCGCGTCTCCGGTCACAAAGGTGTCGTGCGCCTACAAGCGCCCCACGACCTTCGGAGATACCGTCACGGTCCGTGTCGGCGTGGAGGCGTTCAGCGGCGCGGCGCTCACGATCTGCTATGAGATGCGGAACGGGCAGGGCGAGATCGTATGCACTGCGCACTCGGAGCATGTGTTCCTGGATCAGGCGCAGCACATCGTCCGCATGAAGCGGCAGATGCCGGAGTTCTGCGCCGCCCTCGCGGCGTCCATGGAGAAAACAGGGACGGAATAACGGCCCGACAGCCGCAGGATCGGAAAGAAAGCCGGCCGCGCAGAGGCGCCTCTGCGCGGCCGGCTGATGCTTCGGCGCTGAGAGATATTCCGATTGCCGACCGGTATGATCGTGCGCGTTCCAGATGCGGAAGCGATCCTTGTAAAGCGGCATGCGGACCGCAAAGGAGATCCCGGCGGATCACTCCGCCGGGATCGTCGTATCACAGGATCATTTCCGTTTGAATGCTCTTCCGTTCGTGCTGCCGCCGTCGCAGAGAACGTCCACGCCGGCAAGATACCCGTTGCGCTCGTCGGCTGCGGTGGCAATGGCGTAGCCCAGTTCCGGGGGCGTTCCCATGCGCTCCTCGGCGGTGAAGGGGATCAGGGCGCTGCCCTCCTTCTCCTCCAGCCTGCCCATATCGGTGGCGATCAGTCCGGGACTCAGGGAGAGCACCCGGATGCCCTTCCTGCCGTATGCAAAGGCGCACTTTTTGGCGTACCAGCAGACGAAGTTTTTGCTCAGCGCATAGGCAAAGCCGGCCTTCTGGTAATCCGTTTTCGCCATATTTGCAAATTTCAGCTGCTTTTTGAGATACTGCGCTTCATCGGTCTCTGCGAGCGGGTAGCTCTTTGCGGCGAGCTTTGTGAGGAAGCCCGGCAGCGCGTAGGCGGAGTTGGAGCTGACGTCCAGAATGACGCTGCCCTTTTCCATGACGCGGGAAAACTCCTGATTGACATAGACGGTTCCGAGCGCATTGACACGAAGGAGCTTTTCTCCGTCCGCCATGTTGGGGCTCATGCCCGCGGCATTGATGACGTTCCGGACCGTGCCGAGGCTTTTTGCATATTGCGCCAGCTTCCGTACGCTCTCCCGGTCGGAGGTGTCGCAGGCGTGGGCATAGGCTGTGAAGCCCAGGTCCTTCAGGGTGTTGACCGCGTTTTCCAGCTTGGATACGGTCCTGCCGGACAGGATGATGATCTTCTCCTTCGGCATGTACTTTGCAGCCTCCAGCCCCATGCCGGAGCCGCCGCCGGTGATGACAACAACGTCTGCCATAGTCTGATCTCCTGTTCTGTGAAGTGTATCAATCATACAGGAATCTCAGACTTCCGTCAAGCCTGAAATCGCCGGCGCGCCGGTTTCCGTTCCGCCTGTGTTTCGGCATCCTGACCCTGCATACAGCTGCGCATCAAAAAAACGGAGCTCCCGCGGGATGCGGGAGCTCCGTACAGGTTGCGGCAGGATGCGGCTTATGCCTTGCCGGCGCAGCCGAGCACGTCTCTGAGCTTGTGGCGGACCAGTTCCTTGATGTTGGCACGGGCGGGCTTGAGATACCCGCGCGGGTCAAACTTCTCGGGGTGCTCATCGAAGTACTGACGGATCGTGCCGGTCATGGCCAGGCGCAGGTCGGAGTCGATGTTGATCTTGCAGACGGCAAGCTGTGCGGCATGGCGCAGCTCATCCTCGGGGACGCCGATGGCATTGGGCATGTTGCCGCCGTGCTCATTGATCATCTTGACGAACTCCTGCGGGACGGAGGAAGAACCGTGCAGAACGATCGGGAAGCCGGGCAGACGGCGGATGACCTCTTCGAGGATGTCGAAGCGGAGGGGAGGCGGGACCAGGATGCCCTCGGCGTTGCGGGTGCACTGCTCGGGCTTGAATTTGTATGCGCCGTGGCTCGTGCCGATGGCGATGGCAAGGGAATCGACGCCGGTGCGGGTGGCG
>CADCOJ010000185.1 GCA_902803075.1 Oscillospiraceae bacterium
AGAATTGGTGCGGATGACCATTCCCTCGGCGACGACGTTGTCGCATGCAGGGAACAGCTGCTCATGGCCCTCGATCTCCACCACGCACAGGCGGCAGGCGGCGATCTCGTTGACGCCCTTGAGATAGCAGAGCGTCGGGATCTCGATGTGCGCCGAGCGGGCGGCATCAAGAATCGTGGTGCCCTCGGGCACGGTGATCTTGCGATCGTCAATCGTAACAGTTACCATCGTTCCGTCCGTCCTCCCTTGAAGATTCCGTAGCCGAAGTGGTCGCAGCGCAGGCAGCGGGAGGCCTCGGTGCAGGCTTCCTGCTCGGTCATGCCGCATTCGATGTCGCAGAAGTCGCCCTTGCGTTCGCCGGCCTCGCGCATGGCGATGTTGACTCTGCCGTGGGGCGGGCAGACGCCGAGCCGCGGCGCAGGGATCTGGACGTCGGTGTGGATCTCATGGTGGAAGCCGAGACGCTCGTCGATGTTGGCCGCGGCCACCTTGCCGGCCGCGATGGCGCGGATGGCAGTCGCAGGACCGGTGACGCAGTCGCCGCCGGCAAAGACGTTGTCCATGTTGTCGATCTGGCTGGAGCTCTCGGCAACGAATGTGCCGCGCTTGATGGGGATACCGGTCTGGGCAAAGCCCTGGATCTCGACGCCCTGGCCGATGGCAACGACGATGAGATCCGCCGGGATGCGCTCGGGCGGCAGCTCGGCGTTTTCGGGTCTGGGTCTGCCGGACTTGTCAACGGCGCCGATGATCTGCGGCTGGACCCACAGGGCCACCGCGTCTCCGGCCTCGTTGGACTCGATGCGCAGGGGCGCCGCGAGCTCACGGATCTCCGCTCCCTCAGCGATGGCGCCCTCGACCTCATCGGGCAGCGCCGTCATATCGTCCTTCCTGCGGCGATAGACGCAGGTGACGCTGCGGGCGCCGAGACGGACAGAACTTCTGGTGACGTCCATGGCCACGTTGCCGCCGCCGATGACGACCACGCGTTTGCCGGTGAAGTCCGGCATCTGGCCGTCTCCGATGGCACGCAGCATCTCCACGGCAGACATGACGTTCCCGCTGTCCTCGCCTTCGATGCCGGTCTTTTTGTCGGTATGCGCGCCGATGGCGACATACAGGCAGTCATATTCCTTCTGGAGCTGCTCAAAGCTCACGTCCCTGCCCACGGTCGTCTCGGTGTGCACCTCGATGCCGGTGGAGAGGATGGAGTTGATCTCCGCGTCGAGCTTTTCCCGCGGGAAGCGGTAGCTCGGAATGCCGTAGCGCAGCATGCCGCCCAGCCTTTTCTTCTCCTCAAAAATGGTCACGCTGTGGCCCATGAGCGAGAGGTAGTAGGCGCAGGAGAGGCCGCTGGGGCCGCCGCCGATGATGGCGACGCGCTTGCCGGTCGCCTCGGCGCGCGGCGGGTTGGGCACATTGCCCGCATGATCGACCGCATAGCGCTTCAGACCGCGGATATTGAGCGGCGCATCCACCATGTTGCGGCGGCAGCGCGCCTCGCACGGATGCTCGCAGATATATGCGCAGGAGGTCGGCATGGGGTTGTCCTTGCGGATCAGGCGCACCGCATCCGCGTAGCGTCCCTCGCGCACAAGCGCGATATAGCCGGGGACGTCAACGCCGGCGGGGCAGAGCGAAACGCAGGGTACGGGGTTCTGCAGGCTGGCAAGGCATCTGTGGTGCTTCACATGCTCCACATAGTCGTCGCGGAAGCCCTTGAAGCCGTCCAGCACGAGTCTTGCCGCGTCACGGCCGATGGCGCAGTCGGCAGATTCATAGATGGCCTGCGCGGTCCTTTCGATGGTGCTGATCGTTGTCATGCTTCCCTTGCCGTCCAGGATCAGGCCCATCAGATCCGCAAGCTCGCCCAGGCCCACACGGCACGGGACGCACTTGCCGCAGGACTGCGCATGGCACAGCTGCAGGAAGGTCAAAGACATGTCGATCGGGCAAAGGCCGGGAGGACTGGACGCGATACGGCGTTCCACATCCTTGTACAGCTGGTCGACGACCGTCTGTGCCCGGCTGGCCGTTTTGATGTCGAGTCTGCTCAAGTTCCAAACACGCTCCTTCTCTTCTTCATCAAAGACATCCCATCTCTTCCTTTCGATGAAATGCTCATTTAGTTTCACTATAACATGCCGTTCAATCAGTGTCAATATATTGATAAAAACGTCTCGATTCTTTCCTGATTTTGTCTGTTCCTGTCAAAAGCGTGCATTTTGAAATCGTTTTCGGATGGCCGTTCCCGTAAAAACGCCTCCGCGAAACGATCGTTTCGCGGAGGCGTCTGCACATCTTTTTCGGGCTTCCGGCTCATTCGAGCGACTGCGCGGCCTCCTCCAGGAGCCGGATGACCGGCAGGTGCTGCGGGCAGACGCTCTCGCACTGGCCGCAGCCGACGCACGCGGACGCCGGAACCTTGCCCGCGCGCCAGGCATACTCCCGCCGCGCCGCGGTCAGATCGCCGTACATCCGGTAGCGGTTGAGCACGCGGAACACATCCGGGATGGCGATCTCCATGGGGCAGCCCTCTGTGCAGTAGCGGCAGCCGGTGCAGGAGATGCGGTCATAGCTCTGAAGGATCTCGCGCGCCTGCACAATGGCCGCCTGCTCGCGCGCGTCCAACGGGCGCAGGTCCTTCATATAGGAAAGATTGTCGCGCATCTGCGCCATGCTCGACATGCCGCTCAGCACCACTGCCGTCTGCGGCAGCGACGCGGCAAACCGGATCGCCCAGGACGCGCAGGACGCCTCGGGGTCCAGCGCGGCAAACACCTTCCGCACCCGCTCGGGCGGGTTGGCCAGCAGGCCGCCCTTCACGGGCTCCATGACAATGACAGGCTTGTCATGCCTGACGGCGACCTCATAGCACGCCCGCGACTGCACCGCGGGCTCGTCCCAGTCGGCATAATTGAGCTGCATCTGGACGAACTCGACGTCCGGGTGGTCGGTCAGAAGCCGGTCCAGCATCTCAGGCGTGGAATGGAACGAAAAGCCGTAATGCCGGATCAGGCCCTGCTGCCGGAGCTCACGCAGATAGTCCCAGAGGCCGTAGCGGTCATAGACCTCCACGTTCTCCGTCTCCAGGCTGTGCAGGAGATAGAAGTCAAAATAGCCTGCGCCGCTGCGTTCAAGACTGATGTTGATCTCATCGCGCGCCTGCTGCTCGCTTTTGCAGAAGGAGCCGGCGGCATGGAGCTTCGTGGCAAGATAATAGCTCTCGCGCGGATAGCGGCTGCAGAGCGCCGCACGGGCGGCCTCCTCCGAGCCGTTATAGATGAACGCCGTGTCGAAATACGTTCCGCCCGCCTCCAGAAATGCGTCAACCATGGCGGAGGTCTCATGGATGTCGATGGTCTTGTCCTCCCGGCGCGGCAGGCGCATGAGCCCGAAGCCGAGCTTTGTGTTCGATTGGATCAGCTGCTGCATGTCCGTCACCCTTTCTGTATCAGCCCGCTCATACCCTCTGGTATCTGATATGTGTATTTTATCAAACGCCGGCGCAAAAATCCACTTTTTTCTCGCACCGGTCCCTCCGGCGCTGGAAATCCGGGCAGGAATATGCTATGCTTGCAGAAACGGGAGGGATGGAGATGGACAGCGCATACTTTGCCGGCGGCTGCTTCTGGTGCATCACGCCGGTCTTTGCCGAGATGGACGGCGTGGCGCGCGTCACGAGCGGCTACTGCGGCGGCACGGAGGACTCCGCCGTCTACGCAAAGGTCAAAAGCCAGCAGACCGCCCACCGCGAGACGGTCCGCATCGACTATGACAGCTCCGCCGTGAGTTACCGGGCGCTGCTGGACCGGTTCCTGGCCAGCGTCGATCCCTATGACGCCGGCGGTCAGTTCATCGACCGCGGCCGCTCGTACACGCTGGCGGTCTATTTCTGCAGCGACAGCGAACGCCGCCAGGCGCTGGCAGCCCTGGATGCGCTGGAGCAGGCGTCCGGGCGGACGCCGTGCGTGTGCGTGGAGCCGTTTTGCGGCTTCTATGAAGCAGAGGAGGAGCATCAGGACTTTTACCGCAAAAACCCCGAGGCCTTCCGGCAGGAGCTCATCGACTCCGGCCGCAGCGGCCTTGTGACATTGCTTTGAGATCAGGAGGGAGACCATGCGCTACCGTACACTCGGCGCCACCGGCCTGCAGGTCAGCGAGATCGGCATGGGCTGCGAGGGCTTCAGCGAAAACAACTGCGCCATGACAAAGACGCTCTTCGACTTTGCATGTGCAAACGGCATCAACTATTTTGACCTCTATGCCTCCGATCCGGAGGTCCGCCGTGCCGTCGGACGGGCGATGAAGGGGCGGCGGGAAAAATTCCTCGTGCAGTCGCACCTTTGCTCCGTCTGGAAAAACGAGCAGTATCTGCGCACGCGGGATCTTGCCGAGGTGCGCGAAGGCTTTGAGGAAATGATGCGCCTGCTGGACACGGACTATCTGGACGTCGGTATGATCCACTACTGCGACGCGCTCAGCGACTGGCAGACCATCGTGGACGGCGGCGTGCTCGATTACGCGCGGCAGCTGCGCAGGGAAGGGCGCATCCGCCATATCGGGCTGTCCAGCCACAATCCGGAGGTGGCGCTGCGCGCGGTGGAATCCGGAGCGATCGAGGTGCTGATGTTCTCCGTGAACCCCTGTTACGATCTGCAGCCGCCGTCGGAAAACGTGGAGGATCTCTGGGCGGACGCCGCCTATGAGCATACGCTCAAGAATATGGACCCGCAGCGGCAGCGGCTCTATGAACGCTGCCAGGAGCTGGGCGTCGGCATCACGGTGATGAAATGCTTCGGCGGCGGCGATCTGCTCGACGCGGAGCTCTCCCCCGCCGGCGCCGCGCTGACCGTCAGCCAGTGCATCCACTATGCGCTCACGCGCCCGGCCGTGGGCACGGTGCTGTGCGGCGCGCACACGCCGGCCCAGCTGGCGCAGTCCCTGGCATACGAAACGGCGGACGATGCGGAAAAGGATTATGCCGCCGCGCTGGCTGCGTTCCCGAAGATCTCGTGGGAGGGCCACTGCATGTACTGCAGCCACTGCCAGCCCTGCCCCATGCAGATCAGCATCGCAGACGTCACCAAATTCCTGAACCTCACGCGCGCGGAACGCTGTGTGCCGGAGACGGTGCGCAGCCACTACCTGCTTCTTGACCGCCACGGCAGCGACTGTATCGGCTGCGGCGCGTGCGAGACGCGCTGCCCGTTCGGCGTGCCGATCCGCGAAAACATGCGCGCGGCAGCGGAGGTCTTTGGCATCTGAGCAAATGCTGCACAAAACGGCCCTTCCGGGATTCCCCGGGAGGGCCGCTTGGTTTTTGGGTGTTTATCGTCCGAAGAGGCGGAAGCCTTTTTTCACATACGGCTCCTGCGCAAAGCCCGTTACCGTGTAGCCCGTGGCGTTCACGGCGTCCCGGAGCGTCTGCTCCGCGGGCGGCAGCTCGGAGAGGATCTCGGTCACGCCCTTCGCATGCGAGGACGTCACCTTCTTTGCGTCCGGGAAGGCCCTGCGCACAGCCTCATTCACATGCGCCTCGCACATGCCGCAGGCCATGCCCTGCACCTGCAGGATGGTTCTGATCATGGCCTGTGCGCCTCCGTCCCGCCGCATTTGCCGCAGATCCCGCAGCCTGCGCAGTTTCCTCCGCAGGAGGATTTTCCGGCGCGCCGGTCGCGGATCATGCCGCGCACGATGAAGAACACGATCAGCGCCAAAAGCAGGCAGACAAGGATCGTTGCCAGGTTTTCCTTCAGCCACAACAGCAGCATTTTTATATCCTCCTTCCCTGTCCGGGCTCCGGACAACGGTTCCGGCCGATTGAGCCGGGGCTCAGACTTTGACGTTCTGGGTCAGCTTTGTTGCTTCCTTATACGGCCGCACAAGCATGTAGACCGCGAACGCCAGCACGATCACCGCGGCCACCAGGCCGGCCGGCTGCACGCCGCCGACAAAGACACGCCCGATCTGATAGACGCACAGCGCTGCAAGATATGCGAAGCCGCACTCATAGGCGATGGCGAACAGCGTCCATTTGGGGTTGTTCATCTCGCGCTTGATGGCGCCGATGGCCGCAAAGCACGGCGCGCACAGCAGGTTGAAGATCATGAAAGCATAGGCAGCCAGCTTGCCGTGCCCGCCGGAGAAGGCATTGAAGTCCTCGGCCACAAGACCCCAGATCTGGTCGCCGTTCTCCTCAAGCTCCTCCTCGCCGTCCTGATCGTCATAATTATACAACACGCCGAACGTTCCGACAACCTCTTCCTTTGCAACAAGGCCCGTCACGGTGGCGACGGTCGGCTTCCAGTCGCCGAAGCCCAGCGGCTTAAAGATGACGGAGACCGGTCGGGCGATGTCAGCCAGGATGGAGTCGTCCATCGGCTCGACCTCGTCCTCAGAGATGCCCATCTTCTCCGCGACCTCGGAAACATAGCTGTCGTTCACAAGCGTTTCATCCTCATAGAGCTCATCCACCATGCCGAATCTGCCGTTGACCGTGCCGAAGCTGCTGAGGAACCAGATGATGATGGACGCCAGGACGATGACCGTGCCGGCGCGCTTGATGAAGGACCAGCCGCGCTCCCAGGTGCCGCGCAGGACGTTTTTGACGGACGGGACATGGTAGGCCGGCAGCTCCATGACGAAGGG
>CADCOJ010000186.1 GCA_902803075.1 Oscillospiraceae bacterium
AAATCGCCAGGTTCCGTCCGGATATATCGGCACGGAAGCGGCGGCCGGGCAGGCCGCGCAGGCTGCGCCGGAGCGCGCAGCCCTCCTATGCTTTCCTTCTCTCACCTGACCTGGACTATCCTGTCCTGACCTGAACTGACCTGACCTGAACTGCCCTAACCTAACCTAACCTAACCTATACTATACTATACTATACTGGGGCAACCAAATGGCAACCAAATGACAACCAAACGGCAACCGGGAATCGCGCAGGCGTTCAGGTTCAGACAGGTCTGCGCAGCGGCGCAGCCTTTGCCGTTTGAAAAAAAGCTCCGCTCCGGGCTCAAACGCCCGGGGCGGATGCGGTTTCTCTGCCTGTCTGCGCTGTCAGGCCGCGGCCTGCCGTTCCAGCTTCCGGTTGCGGAAGTAGAGGCAGATGTCCGTGGCGACCATGATGATATTGGGAATATAGAAATAGAACGCAAGATTGAACGGTACGCCGCCCACCACGCGGTTGATGATCTTTGAGGCAAGGCCGCACAGATAGCCGACCAGGATGAAGCAGCTGAACAGGATGCTCTTGCCCTTGGTGGAGCGGCTGCGATAGGAGCGGATGATGGACATCGGCCAGGAGATACCGAACGAGACGATCATGATCGTTTCCAGAATGCTTGCAAGGTTCATGGTTGACAGTCCTCTTTCTTTTTTTATGGATTTGTTCCGTGGTCACGGATATACTGAACATAGCCCTGTTCGATCTCGCTCATGGCATATTGCCTGTGGAAGATGAGCGAATCGTGATAGATGAAGGGGTTGTCCATGCAGGGGATCTGCACGGCGTCCCAGCGCGCAAGCACATCCGCCGGCATGGCCGGCGCCAGCAGATAGATCTCCGGGATGATCTGCAGCAGCTCCATCTGCGCCATACGGTCCACAGAGTAGATCTTGCGGTGATGCTCGGCGCGGCCCTGCGCGCGCAGCGCGTCGCCGTGGACGATCTCCGGGAGCTTTTCCAGATCGCTGCTCAGAAGGCTCCTGCGCCCGGCCAGGGGATGGGTCTTGTGCATGGTGACAAGATAGCGGTGCTTGCGCAGCAGCTCGAAGCTGAGCCCGCGCGTGCTGGTCTGATCCTCAAAGTAATCCTGATAATCCGAGCGGTAGCGGATCACGCCGATCTCCGTCTCGCCTCCGGCGATCATCTCCAGCGCGGCGCGCGCATGGCATTCGCGGATGGTGACGTCCAGCGGCTCGGAGGCAGACAGCCCCTCCAGATACTGCGCCGTCAGCTCCAGGACTGCCGCCGAACGCGGGATGCTCACGCGCAGGCGGTTGGCCACGGGCCGCCGCGGCCCCAGCGCCTCAATGGCGTCCGTCTCACGCAGGATGCTTTTGGCATGCTGCAGGAACATGGTCCCGCGGTTGGTCGGCCGGACGCCGCGTGTGCTGCGTTCAAAAATGCGAAAGCCCAGCGCCTGCTCCATATCGTGCAGGATCCGGCTGAGATTCGGCTGGCCGATGAACATATTTTCCGCCGCCTGGGAGATCGAGCGCGTGCGTTCGATCTCGACGATATACTGCAAATGCTGCGTATTCATCCGTTTCAGCCCCTCCTGTGCCCCAATGTTGAACATACTATAGCATTCACCCCGCGCTTTTACAAGCAACAGGGAAAAAATCTCAGATTCCGTGCAACGCGCTTCCGTTTTCAGGGATTTATTTGTGTAACCTGCTAAACTGCGGCGCCGGACCCGCACAAAACGCACAAAAAAACACAAGACGCCCTGCGGGCGTCTTGCTTTTCATGTCTTTTTATCTTACGGGGTGATTTGGTCATACGCCTTCACAAGCCCCCGCAGCTCCTCATAAAACGCTGCATATTCTGTCCAGCCGACGACCGGCGCGTCTCTGTCCGGCTCAGCCTCAAGCCCGGCGATGGCATCCCGTATGGCCGATGCTTCAAGATCTGCCGGGATCGAGATGTCATGTTCCGCAAGGTACTGAACGAGCGCTTCGTCATCCAGCTCAGACAGCTTCCGGTCTGCCGGGCCGCCGGTACAGGCGGAGATCACGCCGGCCAGGATGACCGCGAAGCACAGGATGGCGATCCCCCGTATTTGCTTCTTGCGCAGCAATGTGCTCACCTCCTTCCATGTCCTTGTACAGCAAACGAATATTCGTCACCAAAATTATATCATTTTGTAATCATTTTGTCAACTCTTTGTGTCCGGGCGCCCGCAGCGCGTGCGGATCGGCGTGCCTTCCCGCCGGAGCGCGCATAAAAAAAGACGCCATACGGCGTCTTGTTTTTTGGTGACCCGCCGGAGATTCGAACTCCGGACACCCTGCTTAAAAGGCAGGTGCTCTGCCTGCTGAGCTAGCGGGTCGTTTGGCTGGGGCGGCAGGATTCGAACCTACGAATGACGGAGTCAAAGTCCGCTGTGTTACCGCTTCACCACACCCCAATACCGGTGCGATCGCGGAAAAAAGAGCGAAAAAAAGAAAAGTGGGGTGAGTGAAGGGACTCGAACCCTCGGTCTTCAGAGCCACAATCTGACGCGTTAACCAACTACGCTACACCCACCATATACAATTCTTTTTCACGGTCCCGCCGGGAGGATGGCACGCCAGGAGGGACTCGAACCCGCGACCTACTGCTTAGAAGGCAGTTGCTCTATCCAGCTGAGCTACTGGCGCATACGTGGAGCGGGTGACGGGAATCGAACCCGCGTCCCCAGCTTGGAAGGCTGGTGCCCTGACCGTTGTGCTACACCCGCACACTGACAGAATCAGCTTTACGATAATAGCATATCCGGCCTGTGAAGTCAAGCAAAATTTCCGGAAAACAAAGGAAAATCAGGCGCGGGGAAGCGCGTGCGTCTCCCCCGCGCCCGGCCGGCTGTTCAGCCGGGGATCTTCGGGAGCCGGCTGATGCTCGCCTGCAGCTCCTCGTCGGTGGGGATGCGGTCGGTCATCTGGCCGTCGTTGTATTTCTGATACGCCACAAGGTCAAAATAGCCCGTGCCGGTGAGGCCGAAGACGATGGTCTTTTCCTCTCCCGTCTGCTTGCAGCGCAGCGCCTCGTCGATGGCGGCGCGGATGGCGTGGCTGGATTCGGGCGCGGGGAGGATCCCCTCGATGCGCGCGAACTGGACGGCCGCCTCAAAGACCTTGGTCTGCTCATAGCTGCGGGCCTCCATATAGCCGTCATGATACAGCTGCGAGAGGGTGGAGCTCATGCCATGGTAGCGCAGGCCGCCGGCATGGTTGGCCGAGGGGATGAAGCCGGAGCCCAGGGTATACATCTTTGCCAGCGGGCAGACCATGCCGGTGTCGCAGAAGTCATAGGCATAGACGCCGCGCGTCAGGCTCGGGCAGGAGGCCGGTTCAACGGCGATAAAGCGGTAATCCTTCTCGCCGCGGAGCTTTTCGCCCATGAACGGGGCGATCAGGCCGCCCAGATTCGAGCCGCCGCCCGCGCAGCCGATGATGATGTCGGGCGTGATGCCGTACAGATCCAGCGCAGCCTTGGTCTCCAGGCCGATGATGCTCTGGTGCAGCAGCACCTGGTTCAGGACGCTGCCGAGCACATAGCGGTAGCCGGGCGTGGTCGTTGCCACCTCAACGGCCTCGCTGATGGCGCAGCCGAGAGAGCCGGTGGTGTTGGGGTTCCTGGCCAGGATCGCCCGGCCCACATTGGTGGTGTCGGAGGGCGAGGGGGTGATGCTGGCGCCGTAGGTGCGGATGACCTCGCGGCGGAAGGGCTTCTGTTCATAGGAGCATTTGACCATGAACACCTTGCAGTCCAGCCCGAAATACGAGCAGGCCATGGACAGCGCCGTGCCCCACTGGCCGGCGCCGGTCTCGGTGGTCACGCCCCGGAGCCCCTGCTGCTTGGCGTAATAGGCCTGGGCAATGGCGGAATTGAGCTTGTGGCTGCCGGAGGTGTTGTTGCCCTCAAACTTATAATCGATCTTCGCCGGGGTGTTCAGCAGCTCCTCCAGGCAGTAGGCCCGCACCAGCGGCGACGGGCGGTACATGCGGTAGAACTCCCGGATCTCCTGCGGGATGGGGATGAACGCGGTGTCGTTGTCAAGCTCCTGCCGGATGAGCTCATCGCAGAACACGGGGCGCAGATCCTCAAAGCCCATGGGCTGACCGGTCCCGGGGTTCAGCAGCGGCGCGGGCTTGTTTTTCATATCCGCGCGGACGTTGTACCAGCCGGCAGGCATCTGATCCTCTTCGAGATAGATCTTGTAAGGGATGTTGTTGTCGTACTTCATGGTGCTTCTCCTTTCGTCTGGCGTCCTTCCGGAGGAAAAAAGAAAAACTTTCATCCACAAGAAGAACAGGCTTGTTGTTCTTCTGGGACAAAAGTCAAAGGCTTCTGCGGTGCCACCCAGATTGACGATCTCTCGTCCGCTCATGACGTGCCGACACACGTCTTTCCGTGATAACGGGGGAAATACCCGTCAGACCCTACTTGCCGGAGCGTTCGGACCTGCCCTCCGCAGTCCATTCGGCGTCCGTGTTTCCGCTGCACTTTCACCGGCGGCAGCTCTCTGCTGGAAACGCAGGGGCGCGTACTCTTCTGCGTCAACGGTTTGAACTTGGGAGAAGTATACAATAGTTTTCTCCGTCTGTCAAGACTTTTTTCATGAACCCCGCAGCCGGGCGGGCGCGGCCCTTCCGCTTCGGTTTGACAAGCGCGGCGCCTTGGTATATGATGAAACCAGGCGGCGCTTCCGCCGCCGCACTTCGATCTTCAGCCCTCAGCCGCCCGCCCTGCGGGCGCAGATCCGGTTTCAAAGGAGGGAACCGCCATGCAGAAGCATTCCAGAACCGTGCGGATCGCCGCATGGGCTGCAGCCGGCGTGCTGGTGCTCGCCGCGGCCTGGCTGCTGATCCGCCATTTCCGTCCCTCCGGGACGCAGAAGCCCGGGCAGGACGCCCAGCTCACGCAGACAGACCAGACACAGCAGCATGACCAGACACAGCAGCCGGACACAGCGCAGAGCGGTCCGCGTCCCGCCCAGACGCTCAGGGCGCTGCAGACGCCCGAGGTCGCGCAGCTGCTGCAGACCTTCGCGCCGGGGGATGCGGTCACGCCCTCCGTCGCGCCGTACACGGTGGAGCCGGGGCTGACCAACGTCACGAACCTGGATGAATTCCGCTCCGCCGTCTTTCTGGACGACGCGCACCTGCGCCTGCTGGCGCAGAACGGCTTCGTGGTCTGCGAGGGGACCGGCGAGGCGGAGTTTTTCACACGCTATGAGCACAACCGGTACAACTTCGTCCCGAATTTCGTGACGGTGGACTCCCTGATGCACACCTACCACCTGTATTTCGGCCTCCTGCTCAGCCGGACGGAGCAGAGCTATCTTTCCGACGCGCTCCTTGCGCTCAGCCGCCGGATGATGCAGACCAGCCTGGAGCAGCTGGAGGCGCTGCGCGGCACGCCGTGGGAGCAGCCCGCCGCGCGCAACGCCGCGTTCTTTGCCGTCGGCGTGCAGCTGCAGGACGAGCAGGCGGAGCTCCCCGCCGAGGTGCAGGCTGCCGCCGCGCAGGAGTGCGCGGCCATCCTGCGCGCGGACGGGATCGCCTATTCCGCGCTGGCGGATGAGCTGATGGACTATTCGCAGTACAAGCCCCGGGGCTACTATGCGGGCAATGAGACGCTGGAGCGCTATTTCCGCGCCATGATGTGGTACGGGCAGGTGCATTTTTCCCAGGAGAAGGATTCCCTGACCCGCAGCGCGCTGCTGATGACGCTCGCGCTGCAGGACGAGGCGATGCAGAGCTGGGAGCAGATCACCTCCATCACATCGTTCTTCGCCGGGCTGAGCGACGATCTCAGCTGCACGGAGTATGCCCCGGCCATTGCCGCGGCATACGGCGGCGCGCCGGATGCGCAGGCGCTCACGGACAACGAGGCGGCCTACGCGGCCTTCACGGAGGCCATTGCCGCGATGCGCGCGCCGGAGATCAACTCCATCCCGCGCTTTGACGATCCGGATGAGGAATTTTCCATCCCCAAGGGCTTCCGTTTCTTCGGCCAGCGCTTCACCGTTGACGAGCAGGTCTTCCAGCAGCTGATCTACAAAGCCGTCCGTGAGAACGGCGCAGGCGAAAAGCGCATGCTGCCCGACACGCTGGACGCCGCCGCGGCGCTCGGCTCGGACACGGCGCTGGAGCTGCTGCGCCAGCAGGGCGACATGGACTATGCCAATTATCCCGAGCACATGCAGACGCTGCGCGAGACGATCCAAAACCAGCCGGCGTCGTTCTGGAGCGCGAATCTCTCCTCCGCGTGGCTCTATACGCTCAAGCCCCTTCTGGAGCAGAAGGGCGAGGGTTATCCGTCGTTCATGACGAACGAGCAGTGGGCGCGCAAATCCATCGAGACCTTTGCCGGCAGCTACACCGAGCTCAAGCATGACACGGTGCTCTATGCCAAGCAGGCCATGGCGGAGATGGGCGGCGGCATGCCTCCCCAGCTGGATGACCGCGGCTATGTGGAGCCGCAGCCGGAGGTCTATCACCGCTTCGGCGAGCTTGCGCGGCAGACCTCTGCGGGGCTGCAGGCGCTGGGTCTGATCCGCAGCGAGGATGTGGAGAACCTTTCGCGCCTGGAGCAGCTTGCCGGGAAGCTTCTGGAGATCTCGCGGAAGGAGCTCACCGGCCAAAGCCTCTCGGAGGACGACTATACGCTCATCCGCACCTATGGCGGCACGCTGGAGCATTTCTGGCACGAGGCCGCCGCCGCGCAGGCGGAGGACGCCTATATCGCCACGCAGGAGTTCCCGGCCTCCGTCGTCACCGACATTGCGACCAATCCGAACGGCTGGGTGCTGGAGATCGCCACCGGCATGCCGCAGATGATCTGCGTGGTCGTGCCGGTGGAGGGCGAGCTGCACCTGACGTGCGGCGTCGTATATGATTTCTATCAGTTCACGCAGCCGCTCTCCGACCGGCTGACGGATACCCAGTGGCGTATCATGATCGGCCAGTGGTGGGAGCCCAACACGGGCTATCAGCGTGTGGAGCTTGAGCGGCCATGGTGGACGGAAGGCTACCGCGCCGCATACTGACGCGCGCGGTCTGCGCGCTGTTGGCGCTGTGCCTGGCGGCGGTGCTCACCGCCGCCGGGCGCAGGCCGTCCATCCCGCGCTGGGTGATCTGGCAGGAGCGCCGGATCCCCTGCGGCGCGGAAGGCGCGGAGTGCATCGAGCTGAAAAACAGGCGGCTGCGCGTGCTGATGGGCGGAAAGACCGTCTGGCAGACGGAACCGTCGCTGCGCGTGCAGGACGCCCTGTGGTGCGACATCGACCGGGACGGCCGGGAGGAGCTGCTGCTGCTGTGCTGGAAGCAGGGGCGCTACGGCGCGTACCGGCCGTTCTGGGTCGCGCAGGATGAGACGGACTGGTCGCAGCATATCTTCATCTATGACTGGACGGGCGAAACGATGCGCCCGGCCTGGATGGCCTCCGACATCGGAACGCAGGTGGAGCGCTGGCGCTTCGACCCCGCGGAGCGGCTGATCCTGGAGGAACGCTCCGGCCGCCGGAGCGCATGGGACTGGATCACCTGGGGACTGAGCTGGATCGGTACGCCGGACTCGTCGTCGGAGCAAACTGCGTATCGTTCACCCTGCCGCAAGCGGCAGGTCTCACTCACTCCGTTGCTCCTCCTCTCCGCGTGCGGTCATTCGACCGCACGCGGTTTTTTATTCCGCACGGCACGAAAGCGGCGGGGGCTTATGCCGCCGCCGCTTCCGCGACTGTGCTTCGCGGCTTC
>CADCOJ010000187.1 GCA_902803075.1 Oscillospiraceae bacterium
TCAGAGGCCTCCGTCAGCGTCTGCGGCGCGCATCCGATCAGGAGCTCGTCCGGTCGGAACAGCCGGGCTGCTGCCGCCGGGACCGCCAGATAGAGCGCACACCCGGCCAGTGCTGCAAGAAAGCAGCCCACCGCCCGCGCGCCGACAAACAGCGTACAGGCCAGGTATGTACCGGCAAAGGCTGTGCCGCGCCAGATCCGTTTTTCTCCGAAGCGGGCGCAGAGCATGGCAGCCAGGCACAGGCAGGGCGTCTGCGGCAGCGCCGTTGTGCTGCACACATCCATGCACAGCCCGCACAGTGCCGCCGACGGAAGCGCCCATGTCCCCTCCGAAGCGAGCAGGACCGCCATGCAGGCCGGGATCAGCGCAGCCGGCGCTCCGGGGAAGACGGAAAACCGGCCGAGCGCTGCCAGCAACGCGAGCGCGCAGAGCAGGCGGTCCACACGGCTTCCCTCCCGCGCACAGAACAGCCGCGGCAGATACACCGCCAGCAGCAGCGCCCGGACAGCCAGGCGCAGCAGGCTTGCCCGCGCACCGCCCGCCTCCGCGGCAAACACCACGCCGATAAGCGCATACAGCATCGGCGCCGCCAGCGGAAAGAGCGCCTTTCTCTGCGGCGGCAGAAGCTCCCGGAACAGGCAGTTCCCGGCCAGCATCAGGAAGCCGGCCGCCGCCGGCTCCAGCGCATCCGCCGCGCCCCAGAATACCAGGTAGCCCGCCGATGCACCCAGATATGCGCTGATGCACGGCGCGCCGAACGGGATCACGCACACCGGCGCAAGCGCCAGCGGCGTATGCGCATCCAGAAGCCGCATCCCCGCCAGCAGGAAGCATGCGCCGAACGCCGCCGCGCACGGCAGCGCGCACCGCAGCGCAGGCGTCCGGTCGATCATGCCCGCCGTGCGGCGGGCGGCCCGCTGCAGGCAGCTGCGGAGTCTGTTCATCTGCGCCCGCCTCCTTTCGGTTCGTTCTCGGCGCAGTTTACCACGAAATCTGTGAAAAACCAGTCGGGAAATAGCGCGGGAAATAAGCCCGCACGCAATAGCGCTTGCGTTCTGCCGCAAAAAGGCGTAGAATAGACGCAGCTCTTTGAAAGGAGACTGCCGGATGGGAAAAGAAGTGGAGATCAAGCTGGAGGTCGGTGATCTGCAGCTGCTCGACTGCATCCTTTCAGACCCTGAAATCACCGGGCGAATGTCCGCCCCGTTCGATCATATCCGGATGGAGACCACATATTTTGACACAGAGGACGGCTTTCTCGCCGCGCGCAGATGGATGCTGCGCCTGCGCACGGAAAACGGCCGCGCTGTCGTCACCTGCAAGACACCCGGCGAGGGCCGGACACGCGGGGAATGGGAATGTGAGAGCGAATATCTTGAGGACGCGCTGCCGCAGCTCGCGGCGCTCGGCGCCCCGGCAGAGCTCTGCGGCATCGACGCCGCGCGGTATATGCCGCTTTGCGGCGCGCGGTTCACGCGCATCACACAGGAGCTCCGGCTGAGCGCAGAGCATGCGTGCATGATCTGCGGCGATATCGGAGAGCTGTTCGCCGGCGAGAAAAAAGCCCCGCTCTGCGAGCTGGAGCTGGAGCTCAAACACGGCGCCGCGGAGGCGCTGGAGGAATATGCGGATCTGCTCAAAACACGCTTTGGTCTTTGTGAGCAGCCGCGCAGCAAGCTTGAACGTGCGCGGGCGCTCGTTCAGGCTTCCGTCTGATCACAGCCTGCATCGCAGGCGGTAAAATAAGAGGGATCACTATGGATTTGAACAGAAACGCGAATCTCAGCATGCTCTGCGACTACTACGAGCTGACCATGGGCAACGGTTATCTTGCCCGGGGCATGCAGGACAGGATCACTTATTTCGATGTTTTCTTCCGCAAGGTGCCCGATGAGGGCGGCTTTGCCATTGCGGCCGGGCTGGAGCAGGTCATCGAATACATCCGCCAGCTCCACTTCAACGACGAAGACATCGCCTATCTGCGCGGCAGAAAGATGTTCTCAGAGGATTTTTTGTCCTATCTGCGCAAGTTCCGCTTCACAGGCGACATCTGGGCCGTCCCGGAGGGCACGCCGGTCTTTCCGCGCGAGCCGCTGCTGACCGTCCGCGCCCCCGCCATCCAGGCACAGCTCATTGAGACGTTCCTGCTGCTCACGCTCAACCATCAGAGCCTGATCGCCACAAAAGCCAACCGCATCGTCCGCGCGGCTGCCGGACGGCCGGTGCTGGAGTTCGGTTCGCGCCGGGCGCAGGGCGTGGACGCCGCTGTGGACGGCGCGCGCGCCGCATTCATCGGCGGCTGCAAGGGCACGGCCTGCACGCTCTCGGACGAGCTTTACGGCGTGCCCGCCGGAGGAACGATGGCGCACTCCTGGGTGCAGATGTTCGGCTCCGAATACGACGCCTTCAAGGCCTACTGCGAGACATATCCCGACAATCCCACACTGCTTGTGGATACGTTCAACACGCTGAAATCCGGCGTTCCGAACGCCATCCGCGTGTTCAATGAGGTCCTGCGCCCCCGCGGACTCACAAAGTGCGGCATCCGTCTCGACTCCGGCGACATGACCTATCTGACCCGCAAGGCGCGGCAGATGCTCGATGAGGCCGGCTGGCAGTCCTGCCAGATCTCCTGCTCGAACTCGCTGGACGAATATATCATTGCGGACATTCTCAACCAGGGCGCGCAGATCGATCTCTTCGGCGTCGGCGAACGGCTCATCACCGCCCGCTCCGAGGCGGTCTTCGGCGGCGTATACAAGCTGACCGCCGTGGAGGACAACGACGGCACCATCATCCCCAAGATCAAGATCAGTGAAAACGTCGGCAAGATCACCAACCCGCATTTCAAGAAGCTCTACCGCTTCTACGGCAACGACACCGGCAAGGCCATCGCGGACTATCTGTGCGTGCATGACGAGACCGTCGACGATTCCCACGACCTTGAGATCTTCGACCCGGCGGCCACCTGGAAGCGCAAGACGGTCTACAACTTCACGGCCCGGGAGCTGCTTGTGCCCATTTTCCGCGGCGGCAAGCTGGTCTACCAGATGCCGACGCTGGCCGAGATCCAGAAGTACTGCGCCGAGCAGGTCGATACGCTCTGGGATGAAGTCAAACGCTTTGACAATCCGCACACCTACTATGTGGACCTGTCCCAAAAGCTCTGGGACATCAAAAACGAACTGCTCCACACCTCAAGCCGCTGACATGGACAAAGACCCGGGGATGCCGCAAAGGCAGCATCCCCGGGTCTTCTTATTTATCCGCCGGTCAGAGATCCACCGATGCAAACCGGCGCGCACTGACCTGCGCCGCGCGCAATGTCAGAAGCGCAAACACCGCCAGTCCCGCCGCCAGAAGCGGCAGCTGGTGAAGCTGCTGCGCAGGTGCATAGCTTTCGCAGACCGTGGAGAACCAGATGCCCGGAATGTGGGTAAGTGCCTCTGCCGCGATCATATACAGCGCCGTCACAGCAGTCGCCGCAAGGAACGGCTTGCCGAGATCATAGCCGTTTTTATAGTGCAGCGGGAAAAAGACACGGTTGAACAGTCCCAGCATCCCGGCGCCCACGCCGAGAAAAGCAGCATTGGCCTCCATGCCGACGGCATTCTGCATGTGCACCGCATAGGTGCGCAGCAGCACGAAGGGGACGCAGCTGGCCAGCTGCATCAGCTCCACCAGCGCCGCCAGTGCCAGCCGCGCGCGCACCATATCCCGTTTGGAGACGGGCAGCACGGACATAAAGGCAGCGTCACGGTTCTCCCGCGCAGCCTGCATCATCAGGAAAATACCGAGGCCGGTGTAGAAGAACGTGATGAAATAGGGATAATTCGGGATCATCAGCAGCCCGCTCAGCAGCAAAAACAGCAGCTGTACCGGCGAAAGCACGAGACGGCATTCCTTTTTCAGCAGCAGCTTCATGGTTCCGCCTCCCGTTCCAGATGTACCATAATGGCCGTCAGATCCGCAGGCTGCAGCGCAAGCCCTGCTGCAAGCGGCGCGTCGGCGGCATGCAGCAGGCCCTCCGCCTGTCCGGCCCGGACGGTCGCACCGATGAGCTTTGCGCGCAGCGCGTCCGTCAGCTGTGCTTCCGGCCCGCGCGCCAGCACGTATTCCGCGCGAAAGGCGTCAAGCGGCCCGCTCGCGGCAACACGGCCGTCACGCAGCCATGTGATCCGGTCGGCGCAGGCGTCCAGATCCGTGGTGATATGCGTGGAGAAGAAGATGCTGACGCCCTCCTTGTCGCAGAGCTGTACAAACATCTGCAGGAGCTCGTCGCGCGACACAGGGTCCAGCCCGGAGGTCGGCTCGTCAAGGATCAGAAGCTCCGCGCCGTGCGACATGGCCAGCGCCAGCTGGTATTTCACCTTCATGCCCTCCGACAGCTCCGATACGCGCTTGTCCTCATCCAGCCCGAACCGCTGCATCAGCTGCGCACAGCGCACGCTGTCCCACGCCGGATAGAAGCTCGCCGTAACTGCCGTCAGCGCGCGCAGGCGCCTGCGCGGATAATAGGCTGCGCTGCCGGACACATAGCCGATGCGCGCGCGGATCTCGCGCTCATGCGTCTCCGCGTCCATGCCGCAGACGGTAATTCTGCCGCTGTCCGGCCGGACCAGGCGGAGAATGGACTTGATGGTGGTGGTCTTTCCGGCGCCGTTGCGGCCGATAAAGCCCATGACCGTCCCCTGCTCCATGGAAAAGCTTACGTCCTCCAGCGCAAAGCCGGGGTAGCGCTTGCACAGATGCTCAACCGACAGGATCGTCATCATCCTCCGCCTCCTTTGCGATCCCGAACAGATGCTCCGGAACCTCCAGCGCGTCCGGCGGCAGCAGGGCAATGCCCTTCTTCACGTCGGCCAGGAGCAGCAGACGGTCGCCCGGCCGGATGCCGAACAGATCCCGCGCGTCCTTCGGGATCACGATCTGCCCCTTTTCCCCGACTTTGACAAGTGCGACCGCTTTCTCCTTCGGAAACTGCAGCGCCATATTCATCCCTCCCGATTTCAGTTATACTGAGTATAACAAGTTATACTCAGTATGTCAAGTATATCTCCCCCGCGGTGCAGGGGAGATCCTTCCGCACAGGTCAGACGCAGGCTGCGTCTCCGGTTTCTCCGGGTGTGCAGCCCATCTTCACGATATCCGCCAGCGTATAGGCGCTGAGATACTGCTCGATGGCGCGGTCGAGTCCCTGCCACAAAGGGAGCGTACGGCAGCTGTCCGCCTTTTCGCAGCTCTGCCCCTCCTCAAGGCAGGTGACCGGAGCCAGCGTGCCCTCGGTAAGGCGGAGGATCTCAAACGTGCTGTATTGCTCGGGTGCGCGCGCCAGCCGGTAGCCGCCGCGTTTGCCCCGCAGCGCATCCAGCAGCCCGGCCTTGCTGAGCACAGCCAGGATACTCTCCAGATATTTTTCCGAGATCCCCAGCCGCCCGGAGATCGTCTGCAGCGTGATATACCCCTCCGATGGATGCTCGGCCAGGTCGATCATGACGCGCAGGGCATACCGCCCCTTTGTTGAGATCATCATTCTGCATCCCGCCTCCTGCCGTTTTTTATCCATACTATACTACCGGTTTCCCGCTTTGGCAAGGGGCCAGATTTACAAGCGGCTGATTCTGTGATACAATGGGCACGCCGGACACCGGCGAACGGAGGGACATTCATGCAGCATAAATTCTTCGCGTTTCTTTCCCGCATGCGTTATATCGGCCGTTGGGGGCTGATGCGCAACACGTTTGAGGAAAACGTCCAGGAGCACAGCCACATGGTCGCCGTGCTGGCGCATGCGCTCGCCGTGATCCAGCGCGACATCCTGCACCAGCCGGCCGATCCCGACCGCTGCGCCGCCGCGGCCCTGTTCCACGACGCGTCGGAGATCCTCACCGGCGATCTGCCCACGCCGGTCAAATATTACAATCCGGAAATCAAGCAGGCGTACAAGGCCATTGAGGCCATGAGCTGCGAAAAACTCCTTGCGCTGCTTCCGCCGGAGCTGCAGGCAAGCTACCGCCCGCTGCTGTTTGAATCCGACCCGGACGCCGCGCGGATCGTCAAGGCCGCGGACAAGCTCTCCGCCTACATCAAGTGCGTGGAGGAGCTCAAGGCCGGCAACTGCGAATTCGAGGCCGCCGAAAAGCAGACCTTCTCCGCGCTGAAGCAGATGCAGCTGCCCTGCCTGGACTACTTCATGGACCATTTCCTTGACAGCTTCCGCCTGACGCTCGATGAGCTCAACTGACAGCTTTCGGCGTTTATACCAATTTTTACATTTATTTTTCGACCATTTCTGACGGACAAACCCCTTGCATTTTTTTCCCTGTTCCGCTATAATACCGCTCAGTGAACATACGGAAGGGAGTGCGCAGAATGGGGTTCCAGTCAGGTTTCGCCGCGACGCGCGCTTCCGATTTTGTTTTCGGCGGGATCTGTGTTTCACCCGTACCGGTTTCCGTATTGAAAGAATTGTGAGCCCGATTTTTCGGTTTCACAGTTCTTTTTTTATGGGCCGCGCAGGTTCCGTCCGGAAGCACCGCAGAAAGAGAGGAGAAACAAATGGGCAAGAAATCCATCCCGGAATCCGGCATCTATGATGCGCGTTCCCTCGGCGCGGGCAGAATGCTTCTGCTCGGCTTCCAGCACATGTTCGCCATGTTCGGCGCAACGATCCTGGTCCCGATCCTGACCGGTCTTGACGTCTCCACGACGCTGCTGTTCGCCGGTCTCGGCACGCTGCTGTTCCACCTGATCACCGGCGGCAAGGTCCCGGCCTTCCTCGGCTCGTCCTTCGCCTTCCTCGGCGGCTACGCCACCATCGCCCCCCTGCTCGACGGCAACACCCCGAACACCGAGCTGCTGCCTTACGCCTGCTTCGGCGTCATGTGCGCCGGCTTCATGTATGTGATCCTGGCTGCGCTGTTCAAGCTCTTCGGCACCAGCAAGGTCATGCGCTTCTTCCCGCCCATCGTCACCGGCCCCATCATCATCGCCATCGGCCTGAACCTGTCGTCCTCCGCCATCAACAACTGCACGCAGAACTGGTGGATCGCACTGGCCGCCATCGTCATCATCATTGCCGCCAACATCTGGGGCAAGGGCATGATCAAGATCATCCCGATCCTGCTGGGCGTGCTGGGCTCCTATCTGCTGGCCATTGCTTTTGATCCGGCCGTCCGTGCAAAGCTTGTTGCCGATGTTTCCGAGGCCAAGTGGTTCGCCCTGCCCATCCATAAGGAGGCCACCATCTTCGGTCTGTTCTCCGGCAAGGTCAACAGCGAGATGCTCGTGACCGCCGTCGTCACCATTGTCCCGCTGTCGCTGGCCACCATGGTCGAGCACATCGGCGATATCTCCGCCATCTCTTCCACCTGCGAACGCAACTTTATCCAGGACCCGGGCCTGCACCGCACCCTGACCGGCGACGGTCTGGCCACTGCGCTGGCCGCGATCTTCGGCGCACCGGCCAACACCACCTACGGCGAAAACACCGGCGTCCTGGCCCTCTCCCGGATCTATGATCCGCGCGTCATCCGCATCGCGGCCGTGCTCGCCATGCTGTTCTCCTTCAGCCCGAAGTTCGCCGCGCTCATCTCCGCGATGCCGGCCGGCACCATCGGCGGCGTTTCTCTGGTGCTCTACGGCATGATCTCCGCTGTCGGCGTGCGCAACGTCGTGGAGAACAAGGTCGATTTCACCAAGTCCCGCAACGTCCTGATCGCGGCGCTGATCCTCGTCCTGTCCATCGGCATCAGCTACTCCGCAGCCGGCTCTCTGTCGCTCGGTAAGATCAGCCTGTCCGGCCTGGCTGTCGGCTCCATCGTCGGCATCATCCTGAATGCCGTCATGCCCGGCAAGGACTATGTGTACGGCAGCGACAAGCAGGGCGATGAGTCCGTCAACTTCATCATCCAGTAAAATCTTCCCACGCTGCTCTGCCACAGAAGCCTTTTCCCCTGTTTTTTGACAGCCACCGGCGCTGCTGCATTTTGCAGCAGCGCCTTTTTATTTTTGCCCTTTACTTCTGCGCAGCGTGTGTTATAATGAAGTTAATCCGACATATAACGGAAATAAAAGCGGGAGGTGTCCGTATGCCAAGGCCGCAGCGCCCGCGGCGCATCTGCCGCACGCCGGGCATCCTGTCGTTCTCTCCGGACGGACGGGCCGGGTGCGACTCTGTCGTGCTGCTGCTGGATGAATTCGAGACGCTGCGCCTGATGGACTATGAGGGCCGGACGCATGCCGAATGCGCGCAGCAGATGGACATCTCCCGCACCACCGTCACGGAGATCTATGAATCCGCCCGCAGAAAGCTCGCCGCCTGCCTGGTGGAGGGCAAGCAGCTCGTCATCGCCGGCGGCAACTACCGCCTGTGCCGCACAGGCGAACGCTGCTGCGCAGGCGCATGCCCGGCGCCGGATGCAGGCGCGGCGCCAAAAATGAGAAAGGAGCGATCCATCATGCGAATCGCCGTTCCCTACGAAAACGGGACCATCTTCCAGCACTTTGGCCGGACGACACAGTTCAAGCTTTATGACGTCCAGGACGGCCGCGTCGTCTCCTCCGCCGTCGTCGATACCATGGGCCGCGGCCACGGGGCGCTCGTCTCCATCCTCCATGCCTACGCAGTCGATACGCTGCTGTGCGGCGGCATCGGGGAAGGCGCGCAGTTTTCCCTGCGGGACGCCGGCATCCGCCTGTACGGCGGTCTGAACGGCAGCGCAGACGAGGCTGTCTCCGCCCTGCTCGGCGGAACGCTCCCGGCTGACACGGAGATCCACTGCTCCGGACACCACGGCGCGGAAGGCCGTCATCACTGCGGCGACCACGGCTGCGGTTCCGGCTGCGCCGAGCATGCGGAAACGTGAGGCCGGACGACATGACAAGAGAAGATCCGATCTACCAGTCCTTTCTGTGCGTCCTGCGTGAGGAGCTTATCCCGGCCATGGGCTGCACAGAACCCATCGCCATCGCCTATGCGGCCGCAAAAGCCGCGGCGCTCCTGCCGGAGCGCCCGCACACGGTGCAGGTCGAGGTCAGCGGGAACATCATCAAAAATGTGAAAAGCGTCGTGGTCCCGCACACGGGCTCGCTGCACGGCATCGCAGCCGCAGCGGCGGCCGGGATCGCAGCCGGCGATCCGGACAAGCAGCTTGAGGTGCTCAGCGCCATTCGGGACGATCAGATCGCGGACATCCGCGCGTATCTCGACCGCACCGCGTTCCGCATCTCGCAGATCGACTCTCCGTTCCTCTTCGACATCCGTGTGACCTGCTTCTCCTCCGGCGGAGAAGCCATGGCGCGGATCGTCGGCAGCCATACAAACCTTGTCCAACTGCGCCGGGACGGAGAATGGCTCGTCTCCAAGCCCTGCCGGGAAACCGTGCAGGACTGCCGCACCGACCGCAGCTTCATGAGCGTGGAGCGGATCGTTCAGTTTGCCGATGCGCTCAGCCCGGAGGACGCCGCCCCGATCTTTGACCGCCAGATCGCGTACAACATGGCCATTGCCGAGGAAGGCATGGCGGGGAATTACGGCGCAAAGATCGGCAAGACGCTCCGCGACGCTTACGGTGACAGCGTCCATAACCGCGCGCGCTATCTTGCCGCGGCGGCCTCCGACGCGCGTATGAACGGCTGCGAGCTGCCGGTCATCATCAATTCCGGCTCCGGCAACCAGGGCATCACCTGCTCGGTCCCCGTGATCGTCTACGCCCGCGCGCTCGGCGCAGACCCGGCGCTTTTGTACCGGGCGCTGGCCGTTTCGAATCTCTGCACGATCCACCAGAAAACACGCATCGGCACGCTCTCGGCCTACTGCGGGGCAGTCAGCGCAGGCTGCGGGGCCGGCGCCGGTATCGCCTATCTGCACGGCGGCGGCTATGAGGAGGTCAAGCATACGCTTGTCAACGCCATGGCCATTGCCTCCGGCATCATCTGTGACGGCGCAAAAGCCTCCTGCGCGGCAAAGATCGCCACAAGCGTGGACGCCGGGCTTATGGGCTATCACATGTACCGCTGCGGCAACCAGTTCTTTGCCGGCGACGGCATTGTGAAGGCCGGCATTGAGCCGACCATCCGCACCGTCGGTGAGCTTGCGCACGACGGCATGGCCGACACCGACCGGGAGATCATCAAGCTGATGATGGAGCCCTGACGCCTTGCAATCGCAGGCTGTTTGTGATACGATGCATCCGGGAGACGCACGTCTCCCGGATGATTTTTTGCGCGGAGCACGCTCCGCGGGAACAGGAGACAGCAATGGACAGATCCTATGCAGAATATGCCGTGGAGCAGGCGCAGGCACTGCTTGCCATCGACAGCCCCACCGGCTTTACCGCCCGCGCGGCGCAATGGGTGCTTGACGCGTTCCGTGCGCTGGGCTTTGCAGCGCATCTGACGGAAAAGGGCGGCGTTCTGGTCGATCTCGGCGGAGCGGACACGCAGGACGCCCTGCTGCTGCAGGCCCACACCGATACGCTCGGCGCCATGGTGGCCGAGGTTAAGGACAACGGCCGCCTGCGGGTGACGAATCTCGGCGGCATGCGCGCGGAAAACGGCGAGACGGAAAATGTCCGCGTCTATACGCGCAGCGGACGCGTGATCGAGGGCACGCTGCAGCTGATGAACGCCTCCGTCCATGTCAACGACGACTACACCGACACCAAGCGCACCTTCAAGACCACGGAGGTCGTGCTGGATGAGGACGTCGCCGGCGCGGACGATACACGCGCGCTCGGCATCGAGGTGGGCGACATCGTCTGCTTTGAGCCGCGTACCCGCGTGACCGCGAGCGGCTACATCAAGAGCCGGTTCCTGGATGACAAGCTTTCCGTCGGCGTTCTGCTGGGCCTCGCGCGCTGGCTGCATGACAGCGGCGCCGTGCCGGCCAGAAAGGTCTTTGCGCATGTGACCGTCTATGAGGAGGTCGGCCACGGCGGCGCCGCCTCCGTGCCGCAGGGCGTGACGGAGTCGATCAGCGTGGACATGGGCTGTGTCGGTGACGGCCTGCGCTGCACGGAGCGGAAGGTCTCCATCTGCGCAAAGGACTCCGGCGGCCCGTACAGCTATGACATTGTAGGCAAGCTGATCGAAAGCGCGAAGCGCGAGCAGGCGGAGTACGCCGTGGACGTCTATCCGCACTACGGCTCCGACGTGGAATCCACGCTCGGCGCGGGCAGCGATATCCGCCACGGGCTGATCGGCCCGGGCGTCTACGCCAGCCACGGCTATGAGCGCAGTCACCTTGACGGCGTCTGGAACACGCTGAAGCTCCTGAAGGGCTATCTCGGCGTATAACACCGGCAGAGCAAAACCGGGCGTACCGCAATGCGGTACGCCCGGTTTTTTTCTATCTGTCTGTATGCGGCGGGAAGCGGCGCATGCCGTCCAGCAGCTTCCGGTAGATCGGATGCATGGAGACCTCCTCCACAGCGTCCAGGACCTCCTCCGCGCCGAACCAGCGCACGGCGCGGTTCTCGTCCGGCTTGGCGCGCACCGGCTCCGTACCGTCATCCTCCAGGAGGTACGTGACGTTCAGGTGCAGATGCGCCGGGACATACGCGCCGCGCTTGCGGTGCGCGCCTACGTTCAGGATCTCCAGGCTGAAGATCTCCGCGCTCACGGGACGCACGTTCCGGATGCCGGACTCCTCCTGCGCCTCGCGCAGGGCAACGGCAAGCAGATCCGCATCCCCGTCGGCGTGGCCGCCAAGCCACGCCCAGGAGCGGTAGAGATTGTGATACGCCATCAGCACCCTTGTACGCGTGGGGTCTGTGATCCAGCAGGAGGCCGTAAGGTGCATGGGCTGACAGCTGCGCAGCAGCAGATCCGGAAACGCCGCCAGGCAGCGCAGGATCGTCTGCCAGTCATGCTCCTCCTGCTCGCAGGTGGGGACATACGCCTCCACCGAAGCCCGGATCGCCTCAGTCACGCTCCAGCTCCATGACCTTGTCGATGCGCCGCTGGTGCCGTTCCGCACCGGAAAACGCGGTGTCCAGCCAGACATCCACGATCTCCAGCGCGAGCATCTCGCCCGTTACCGCCGCGCCCAGCGCCATCATATTGGTGTCGTTGTGCTCGCGGGTCAGCCGCGCGGACATTTTGTTGTCCAACAGCGCGCAGCGGATCCCGTGGATCTTGTTCGCGGTGATCGAAACGCCGATGCCGGTGGTGCAGCAGAGAATGCCGCGGTCACATTCGCCGGACGCAACAGCCCGGGCCGCCGGAGCGGCGAAATCGGGATAGTCGCAGCTCGTCTTGTCGTAGCAGCCAAAATCCTTGTATGCAAGGCCGCGCTTATCCAGGTGGGCCATAATGGCCTTTTTGAGATCGAGCGCGCCGTGGTCGCATGCCAATGCGATCATTGTGATTCCTCCTTCTCAGCCGTCCCGCCGACGGCCGGATCTTTCATATATTGTTCCGCCGAAAATCCATACGGCAGGAGCTCGTCCAGCCGGACCGACTCGAAGCTGCCGTCGCCGCGGCCCATATAGATGCGGAAGTCCGGCCCGCAGAATTCCTGCATGACCTGCCGGCACACGCCGCACGGCGGGAAAACTCCGGTCACAACGCCGTCCTTTCCTCCCACCACCGCAATGGCGTCAAACGCACGCTCGCCCTCCGACACAGCCTTGAAGATCGCCGTACGCTCAGCGCAGTTGCTCGGGCCGAAGGCCGCGTTTTCAATGTTGCAGCCGCGGTAAACCCGGCCCGACGACGTCAGCAGCGCCGCGCCGACCTTGTAGCCGGAGTAGGGGGCATAGGCCAGCTGCATTGCCTCCATGGCCTGCTGAACAAGCTCTTTGGGTGTCATGAATGTTCAGTCCTTTCCGGTGATATCGCCTGCAAAGCTCCGGCCCGGCGTATCCAGCGCCACGCCGAGCAGCTCCGCGCAGGTCGCCGCGATGTCGCAGAAGCCCAGGCGCGTGCCGAGATTCACAGGCCGGATGCGCGGCCCCAGCGCAATCATGGGGATATATTCGCGCGTATGATCGGTATGTTTGAGATATCCGGGGTCACAGCCATGGTCGGCAGTGATGATGACGCAGTCATCCTCCCCCAGCTTCTCCAGGAAGCCGGGAAGCCACGCGTCGAACTCATGCAGCGCGCGGGCATAGCCGTCCGCGTCGCGGCGGTGGCCATAGAGCATGTCATAATCCACAAGGTTGACAAAGCAGAGACCCGTAAACGCCTTGTCGGCATAGGCCAGCGTCTTGGCAAGGCCGTCGGTGTTGCCGGCAGTATAGGTGAACTCCGTCATGCCGCGCCCGGCGAAGATGTCGTGGATCTTGCCCACGGCAATCATATCCTTGCCCGCGTCCACGACCGCGTCCAGCAGCGTCTGTCCGGGCGGCTCCAGGGAGAAGTCATGGCGGCGCGTCGTGCGTGAGAACGGCCATTCGCCCTCGAACGGACGCGCGATCACGCGTCCCACACCGTGCCGGCCCGTGAGGATCTTTCTTGCGATGCGGCAGTATTCATACAGCTGCTCAGGCGGAACGATCGCCTCGTGTGCTGCGATCTGAAACACGGAATCTGCCGACGTATAGACGATCAGATCCCCTGTTTCCAGGTGCTCTTTTCCGTAATCACGGATGACCTGCGTGCCGGAGTAAGGCCGGTTGCACAAAACGCCCCGACCGGTCTGCGCCCGGAACGGCTGCAGGACCTCCTCCGGGAAGCCCTCCGGGTAAGTTGGAAGCGGCTCAGAGGAGACGATTCCGGCGATCTCCCAGTGGCCGATGGTCGTATCCTTGCCGCGCGAACGCTCCTGCAGCCGCGCAAGCGCGGCCCGCGGGGCGCTGCACGTCGGCAGATAGTCCACGCCGTCCAGGTTTCCAAGCCCCATGGCGATCAGGTTGTCCATCCGGAATTCCGGGGACGCGGCGCAGGTCCGAAGCGTATCCGCGCCGACGTCTCCGAACTCCGCAGCATCCGGCTCATAGCCGATGCCGCAGGAATCCAATACGATCAGAAAAACACGTTTCATGCTCATTTCTCCAGTCGGACCGCCGTTTCCAGCGCCAGCTGCATCATCTGGCGGAAGCCTGTCTGCCGTTCCTCAGAGGTGGTGACCTCGCCGGTCAGCAGGTGATCGGAGACCGTGCAGATGGCCAGCGCATGCTTGCCGGAGCGCGCGGCGTTCATATAGAGCGCAGCCGCCTCCATCTCCACGCCCAGGATGCCCATCTTCATCCAGCCGTGGCTGGAGACAAAGCCCTCGGGCATATCGCCGTCGTCGCCATAGAAGCGGTCAGACGAGAGGATGTTGCCGACATGGTACGGGAGCGCCAGATCGCGCGCGGTCTGCACGCATGTCTCCAGCACATGGTAGTCCGCAATCGGCGCGAACGTGCCGGAGAGGTGATACTGCGAAGCCCAGTTGGAATCCGTGCAGGCGGCCTGGCCGATGATGATGTCACGCAGGTTTATGTTGGCCTGCATGGCGCCGGTGGAGCCGATGCGGATGATATTTTCCACGCCGAAAATCGTAAACAGCTCCCAGGAGTAGATGCCCATTGAGGGCATGCCCATGCCGGAGGCCATGACGGAGACCTTTGTGCCGTGATAGGTGCCGGTGTAGCCCTGCACGCCGCGGACATTGTTCACAAGGACGGGGTTTTCCAGGAAGTTTTCCGCAATATACTGCGAGCGAAGCGGATCGCCCGGCATGAGGACCGTCTGTCCGAAGTCGCCCGGAGCGGCCTTGATATGCGGGGTCGGATAATTTGCCATACTGAATTCCTCCTTTTTTGTCGTATCCAATGATCGCCTGTCAGGCGTTTTCTGCTTCCAGCTGCTTTGCCAGCTTCACAATGCGGCTTGTGCCAAGCCGTGCAGCGCCGAGCTTCAGGAAGGTTTCCGCATCCTCCAGGGAGCGGATCCCGCCGGCGGCCTTGATCCGGACGCCGTTCGTCACGTTCTGCGCAAAGAGCTCCACATCGTGGAACGTGGCGCCGCCCGTGGAAAAGCCGGTGGACGTTTTGATGAACTCCGCGCCCGATTCCGAGACGATCCCGCACATGCGGACCTTCTCCTCGTCGGTCAGGAGGCACGTCTCAATGATGACCTTCAGGATCCGATCGCCGCAGCTTTGCCTGACAGCGCGGATCTCGCGGAGCAGCTCGTCCCATTTCCGGTCCTTGACCCAGCCGATGTTGATGACCATGTCGATCTCATCCGCACCGTTCTGCACCGCGTCCTGTGCCTCAAAGCATTTGACCGCCGTGGTCGAATAGCCGTTCGGGAAGCCAATGACCGTGCAGATGGGCAGCCGGCCGCCCGCATACGCTTTGGCCTGCTTCACAAAGGACGCCGGGATGCATGCGGATGCAGTCTGATAGCGGATGCCGTCGTCCAGGATCTGCCGGATCTGGGCCCAGTCTGCATCCGGCGCAAGCAGCGTATGATCGACCCTGCTGAGGATTTCGTTCAATTCCAAGAGACGTCTCACCTTTCAATTTCACATATTTCTTTTATTATACCGAACCGGCCACGCAAAAGAAAGAGGTTTTTCTGTTTTTCTCAACCTTCCTGCAGGATTCCGCGCGCAGCGCACGCTTTTTCTTGACCGGCCTGCGTGCGCGTGGTATACTTTTCTCGAATGAATCCATGATGGAGGGACCTGCTATGTCCATTCTTCTGAGCGGCGGCGCCGGATATATCGGCAGCCACACCGCAGTTGCGCTGCTCCAAGCCGGGCAGGATGTTGTCATTGCAGATAATTTCTGCAACAGCTCCCCGAAGGTTCTCGATCGCATCGAGGCCATCACCGGCAAGCGTCCTGCGCTCATTGACGCCGACCTGTGCGACCGTGAAGCTGCCGACGCCATTTTCCGCAGCCACACCATTACCGGCGTCGTCCACTTTGCCGGGCTTAAGGCCGTGGGTGAATCCGTGCAGAAACCGCTTCTGTACTACCGCAACAACCTCGACTCCGCACTGACCTTGCTGGAGGTCATGCAGGCGCACGGCTGCCGGCAGTTTGTGTTCTCCTCGTCCGCCACGGTCTATGGCGATCAGCCCGCGCCGCTGCATGAGGATTCCCCCACCGGCGGCTGCTCGAATCCCTACGGCTGGACCAAATTCATGATCGAGCAGATCCTGCTCTCTGCCTGCGCAGCCGATCCCGCGCTCAGCGTGGTGCTTCTGCGCTACTTCAATCCTGTGGGCGCGCATGAATCCGGTCTGATCGGGGAAAATCCGAATGGCATCCCGAACAATCTCATGCCCTATATCACCCAGGTCGCCGTCGGCCGCCGGGAGAAGCTGACGATCTTCGGCAACGACTATCCTACGCCGGACGGAACGGGCGTGCGCGATTATATCCATGTTGTGGACCTTGCGAACGGCCATCTGGCCGCGCTGAACTACTGCGCGGCACACACCGGCTGCGAGATCTTCAACCTCGGAACCGGCCACGGTGTGAGCGTCCTGGAGATGGTGGAAACCTTTGAATCGGTCAACCATGTCGCCGTCCCGCACGTCATCGGTCCGCGCCGCGCCGGCGATCTGGCGACGGTCTACGCCTCGGCGGAAAAAGCCGAGCGGATGCTCGGCTGGAAGGCGGAAAAGACGCTTGCCGATATGTGCCGCGACAGCTGGAACTGGCAGAGCAAAAACCCGAACGGATACTGACCCGACAGTCCCTGCGTCAGCACGCGTGCTGACGCAGGGACACTTCCTTTGCGGTGGTGAGCTGCGTGCACACAGGCCGCCATCCGCCGGCGAAAGACGGAAAGCATACAGCAAAGCCCCGCTGCATCTGCAGCGGGGCTTTGTGTTGGCACTACCTATTTTCCCGGCCAGTCACCCGGCAAGTATTTTCGGCGGATACGAGCTTAACTTCTGTGTTCGGGATGGGAACAGGTGGACCCTCGTACCAATCAGCACCAACTATATATATGTTCACGACCGAAGCCGAAAACAACTTACTGAAGCATGCATTTAAATGGTGACCCGTACCGGATTCGAACCGATGTTAAAGGCGTGAGAGGCCTCTGTCTTAACCACTTGACCAACGGGCCAGCATGCTTACTATATAAAACGCCGAAGCGTTTATATACATGGTCCGCCTTCAGGGACTCGAACCCGGGACCCACTGATTAAGAGTCAGTTGCTCTACCAACTGAGCTAAAGGCGGATGTGCGACGCACCCTGAAAACTGAACACCAAGGAAAGGGATGTGCAAATCCTGGAAAGCAGAGCCTGCGTTCTACCAAATTGTAGGTCAAGCCCTCGGCTTATTAGTATCAGTCAGCTTCACGCCTTACAGCGCTTCCACCCCTGACCTATCAACGTCATCGTCTTTGACGAGCCTTACTCCTTTTCAGGATGAGAGATCTTATCTTAGGGGGAGTTTCACGCTTAGATGCCTTCAGCGTTTATCTCGTCCCGA
>CADCOJ010000188.1 GCA_902803075.1 Oscillospiraceae bacterium
CAAGGGATACGGTGCCTGCGACACCTCTTTTGTGGAACTGCTCGCGCAGAAGGACGGCGTGATTGCGGTCAAGGAGGCGGTCGGCGGAACCACGCTGGTCACGCAAAACGATAAGTCCTACATCCCCCGTATGGAGAGCATCGATGCAGCCATTCCGGCAGATGCATTTGTCTGCCAGCTTTCCACCAACGACGCCAAGGGCAAGTTCCCGCTGGGGAAGGTATCTGACAGCTTTGACAGAAGCACCTTTGATACCGCAACGATCGCCGGGGCGCTGGAGTACATTGTGTCCTACGCGCAGGACACCTGGAATTGCCCGGTCGTGCTTTATACGGGAACTCGGTATGACAGCGAGCATTACGCGAAAATGGTGGCGCTCCTCCATGAGGTTGCGGCAAAATGGGGCTGCACCGTTGCAGATTTGTGGAGCGACGACGCGCTGAACAGCATCAGTGACGAGCAGCGCAAGCTCTATATGCTCGACGACATTCACCCCACCAAGGCCGGTTATTGGGAATGGTGGCTGGAGCCCATCGAGGCCGGAATCCTAAGCGCAATTGAAAAGTAAAACGACGCGAGGGGCGGCGGCTTTGGCCGTCGCCCCGTTGTCAAGGAAAGCAGGGAGACGATATGGAACTGTATGATTATGAACGTGAGCATCTGAAGATGCTGCGCGAAGCAAACGCAGCGTGCACGGTGCTGCTGAAAAAAAGCGGCGCCTTCCCGCTCGCCGCCGCCGGGCAGATCGCCCTTTTCGGCTCCGGCGCGCGGCACACCGTCAAGGGCGGCACTGGCAGCGGCGAGGTGAACGGGCGGTTTTTCACCACCGTGGAACAGGGGCTGCGCGACGCGGGCTTCACCGTGACCACCGGCGACTGGCTCGACGCATACGACAGCGTGCGCAAGCAGGCGAAGCAGGACTTTTTCGCCCAGATCCGCCGCAAAGCAAAGCAGACCCACCAGCAGGCCATGATCCTCGGCATGGGCGCCGTGATGCCGGAGCCCGAGTACGAGCTCCCGCTCACCGGAGAGGGCGACACCGCGGTCTATGTGCTCTCCCGCGTATCCGGTGAGGGCGGCGACCGCAGCCCTGTCAAGGGCGACATCCTGCTGACGGACACCGAGACGCGGGACATTCTCGCGCTCGAGAGGCAGTATTCCCGTTTTATGCTCGTTCTGAACGTGGGCGGTCCGGTGGATCTCTCGCCCGTCACCGGCGTCTCTGACATCCTGCTGCTCGGTCAGCTCGGCACGGAGACCGGCGCGGTGCTCGCGGACATTCTGCTGGGAAGGAGCCAGCCGAGCGGCAAGCTGACGACGACCTGGGCCGCGTGGGACGATTACTGCCATGTCGGCGAGGAATGCTGTCAGGACGACACGCGCTATTGCGAGGGCGTGTACGTGGGCTATCGGTACTTCGATACCGTGGGCAAGGCGCCGCTGTTCCCCTTCGGCTTCGGTCTGGGCTATACCGATTTCAGGCTCACGCCGGGCGCTGCCGTTCTGAGCGGAAGTCAGGTGCGCCTTTCCGTGACGGCGGAAAACATCGGTGCGTATCCCGGGCGTGAGACGGTGCAGGTCTATCTGTGCCCGCCGTCCGGAGCCATCGACCGCCCGGCGCAGGAGCTCGCCGCGTTCCGAAAGACCGGGACGCTTGCGCCGGGCGCGCGGGAGACGACAGCGCTTTGCTTTGACCTTTCGGAGACGGCGTGCTATGACGAAAAGCGTGCCTGCTGGGTGCTGGAGGCGGGAGACTATCTGCTCCGCGTCGGCGTTGACAGCCGGGACACCATGCCGGTCGCAGTGCTGCGTCTGGAGCGGGAGATCATCACCCGCAGGACGAACAACGTCTGCGGCAGTCCGGACTTTCAGGACTGGAAGCCGGAGCGCCGACAGCCTGCCGATCTGGATGGTCTGCCGGTTCTGCGCGTATCGCCGGAAGCCTTTGAAACGCCGGAGACGAAGGAACGTCCTGAGCCTCCCGTGGAGGAGCTGGCAAAGGTCTTGACGCGAGAGGAACTGATCGCGCTGAACGTCGGCGCGTTCGACCCGAAGGCGGGGCTTGCCGCCGTGATCGGCACGGCAAGTCTGTCCGTCCCCGGTGCGGCGGGAGAGACCGCGCGCGTCGGCGGTCTGGACGCGCTGGTCATGGCGGACGGCCCTGCCGGTCTGCGGCTGTCCAAGCGTTACTATCAGGACAAAAAGGGCATTCACGTCCTCGGCAGCACGATGCCCGAGAGCGTCGCCGCCTTCCTGCCCGGCATTGCCCGCTGGTTTTTGAATCGGGAGCCGAAGCTTAAGCCCGGCACGGAGATCCACCATCAGTACTGCACGGCGATCCCGATCGGAACCTCGATCGCGCAGAGCTGGGACCCGGACTATGCCGCTCTCTGCGGAGACGTCGTCGGCGCGGAGATGGAGCGCTTCGGCGTCCATCTGTGGCTGGCTCCGGCGCTGAACATTCACCGCACGATCCGCTGCGGGCGAAACTTTGAATACTACAGCGAAGACCCGCTGCTGAGCGGCGTCATCGCCGCGGGCGTAGCCCGGGGCGTGCAGAGCCGCCCCGGCTGCGGCGTGACCATCAAGCACTATGCTGCGAATAATCAGGAGACCAACCGCTACAACTCCAACAGTCTCGTCAGCGAACGGGCACTGCGGGAAATCTATCTGAAGGGCTTCGGCATTGCGGTGCGAAAGAGCGATCCCGCCGCCATGATGACGAGCTACAATCTCGTCAACGGCGTCCATACCAGCCAGCACCGGGGCCTTCTGGAGGACATCCTGCGCCGGGAGTTTGGCTTTGACGGCATCATCATGACGGACTGGGTGACCGGCGGAAGCATCCTGAGCAAAAACGCCAAGCATCCCGTACCCGATGCGGGCGAGGTCGCGGCGGCAGGCGGCGATCTGTTCATGCCCGGCAGCAAAAAGGAGATCCGCGAGATCACAGAAGCACTGAAAGACGGCAGACTGACCGAGGAGCAGCTGCGCCGAAACGCCAGCCGTGTCATTCGCGCGGTGCGGCCGCTCTGCAAAGGAGGAAACGGATGAAAAACGACGCCATTTACCCCGGCCGCCCATGGCTGGACACGCACGGCAGGCGCATTCAGGCGCACGGCGGGTGCGTGTATCACGAAGACGGAGTCTACTACTGGATCGGAGAAAACAAGCAGTTCACCCACAAGGGCAGCAAGGTCTGGACTTGGGGCGTTAGCGCCTACTCCTCCACGGATCTGATGAACTGGCGCGACGAGGGACTGATCATCCCGCCGGTGCCATGGGACAAAAAATCGCCCCTGCACCCCAACCGCCGGCTGGACCGTCCGCACATCATCCGCTGCCCCCAAACGGGAAAGTATGTGGCGTGGCTGAAATACAGCGAAAAGAGCAGCTATTTCACAATCCTTACCGCGGATGCGCTGCTCGGCCCCTACACCATGGTCATGCCCTTCTACCAGCCCTACGGCAAATCGAGCGGCGACTTCGATCTGGCGCTGGACGAGAACACCGGCGAGGGCTACCTCTTTGTGGAGACGGATCATACGGACTGCATCGTCTGCCGTCTGAACGCGGACTTCACCGCGGCGGAGGGCGAATACCGCTATGTCTATCAGAACATCCTTCCGCCCTGGACGCGCGAGGGCATCACCCACATGGAGTGCGGCGGCAAACACTACATCTTTTCCTCCGGCATGACCGGCTACACGCCGAACCCCAGCGAGGTCGCCGTGTCTGACCAATGGATGGGACCATATACGGTTCTGGGCGATCCCCACACGGACGATCCCAGCCGCGCCAGCTTCAACAGCCAGATCTCCGGCATCTTCAAGCTGGCGGACAGGGACCGGTACATTGCCGCAGCGGACCGCTGGATGCCGGACGCGCTGATGACCGCCGGGGAGGTAGATGTGATTTACCGTGCCATCGCCGCGCGCAGCGACAAAAGCATCCGGGTGACCGCAAGGGAGAAGCTGCAGATGGCGCGACGCATGACCATGCAGGTGGACACCTCGATCGCGGACTATGTCTGGCTGCCGATCCGGTTTGACGGCGAGATGCCGGTCATCGAATGGCGCGAGCGCTGGACGCCGGACGAGCTGTAGGAGGAAGACCATGACGCTGCAACAACTCATCGGCGCCGCCCTCGGGAAGCCGAGCCGCCACCCTTATCCGGAGCACATGCAGGAGGCGCGCAAAATCGCCGCGGACGGCGTCGTGCTGCTGAAAAACGAGGGCAGCGTGCTGCCCCTGCGGGAAAGGCGCGTCGCCCTGTTCGGGCCAGGCGCGGCGGACACCGTCTCGTGCGGCACGGGCTCCGGCTTTGTGTTCGCACCGTACACCGTAAGCGTGGAGCAGGGGCTGAAAAACGCCGGCATGACGCTGACCTCCCGCCGCTGGCTGGAGCGATTTAGAAAGGCAAGCAGGCTTGCAAACAAAAAGGACAAAACCCTGAATCTGCTCGACCGCATGTGGAGCGGACTGCGGATCCTCATCGACGACCTCCCCATCACAGAGGAGGAGCTGAAGGAGGCCCTGCAGGCGGACACGGCGATCTATGTCCTGCGCCGGAGCGCCGGCGAGGGCGGCGACCGCAAAAACGAAAAGGGCGACTATCTGCTCTCCGACGCCGAGCGTGAAAACCTGACGCTGCTGACCGGACGCTTCCGCCACACCGTCGTCGTGCTCAATTCCTGCGTGATCGACACGGCATTCCTCGACGACCTCCCCGGCATCGACGCGCTGGTGCTCATGGGCTACGGCGGCGGCGAGGGCGGAAACGGGCTGGCAGACGTGCTGACCGGCAGGGTCTGCCCGAGCGGGCGTCTGACGGACACCTGGGCGATGCGCTATGCGGACAATCCCGCCGCCGCGACCTTCGCGGATCATGGCGGCAACGCGCTGCAGCAGGATTATACCGAGGATATCTTCGTCGGCTACCGATTCTTTGACAGTTTCGGCGTGCGGCCGCGATTCCCCTTCGGGTACGGTCTGAGCTACACGTCGTTTTCAGTGGAGATCCAGAACGCTGCGGCAAGCTGGGACGAAGTGCGGCTCACGATGCGCGTGACAAACACCGGCGCTTGCGCCGGGCGCGAGGTCGTGCAGGTCTACGCCACCGCGCCGGAGGGCGCTCTGACCAAGCCGTATCAGGAGCTGAAGGCATACAAAAAGACCCGGCTGCTGCAGCCGGGCGAGGCAGAGACGCTGACGATCTCCTTCCCCACGGAAAGCCTTGCCTCTTATGACGAGGGGAAAGCCGCCTTCGTGATGGAAGCGGGAGACTACCTGCTCCGCGCAGGACGCCACAGTCGGGACACCGCGCTCGCCGCCGTGATCCGGCTCGACGCGGACGCGATCGTGCGTCAGGTGCGAAACGAGGTGCGGCCGGATCATTCGTTGGACACGCTGAAAGCGCCGAAGCGCTCAGAGCTCGTCGCGGCGAACATCGATTGGATGACGCTCTCATCCGCGGGCGCGGTCGAGCTGCAGCTCCGCGCTTCGGACTGCGTCCCGATCGACGGCGCCTGCAGGAGCAGAGAAAGCGATCAACTCGCGGCAAAGCGCATGGAGGGCGTGAAGCCAGCCATGGACGCCACGTTTTTGGATGTGAAGGCCGGCAGGGTGTCTGTGGAGGCATTTGTCGCATCGCTCGAGGACGAGGTGCTGCTCCGGCTCGTGACGGGCGCTGCCAACGAAACGCCCTACAAGACCCGAAGCCGCATGACGAAGAAGCTGAAAGCGCCGAGTGCGCCCAGCTCCTCCGGCAGCACGACGGGCTTGTTTTTGCAATCCCTCGGCATCCCGCAATGGCTGCTGACGGACGGCCCGGCGGGGCTCCATCTGCCCGGCTGCGGCGCGACCTGCTATCCGGTTGGCATGGTGATCGCGCAGACGTGGGACGATGCGCTCGCGCATCGGATGGGCCTTGGCATCGGCAGAGAGCTGGCGGCCTATCACTATCACGTCATCCTCGGCCCCGGCATGAACATCCACCGCGACCCGCTCTGCGGGCGGAACTTTGAGTATTGCTCCGAGGATCCGCTTCTCACCGGAAAGCTGGCGGCGGCTGTGACCCGTGGCGTGCAGGCCACGCCCGGCGCGGCGGTCTCCGTCAAGCATTTTGCCTGCAACAATCAGGAGACGGAGCGATTGACGCAGAACTCCACCGTGTCTGAGCGGGCGCTGCGTGAAGTGTATCTGCGCGGATTTGAGATCTGTGTGCGGGAGGCATCGCCCCGCACGGTCATGACCAGCTACAACAAGCTCAACGGCATCCACACCTCGTCCCATTACGAGCTGCTGACGGAAGTGCTGCGCGGCGAGTGGGGGTTTCAGGGGCTCGTCATGACCGACTGGGGCACCGAAAGCACCAAGGCCTGTGATTATCACGCCGGAAACGATCTTGTCATGGGCGGCTACGACACGGACATCCTGATGGCCGCCCTGCGCGGCACAGCGCCCGAATTTGGCGAGGATGGCTATGTCCGCGTCGTGGAGAAAAAGGTCTTCGGCGGCTTCATCAGGCAGAAAATGGAGCACTGGAACCGCTTCCTTCCGGATGCGAACGGCACGGATACCGTCGCGGTCACCGTGGCTGCGGGCAGGGCTCTGAATCCGCAGATTGCGGAGCTGGAGAAAGCCGGCGTTGCCAAGGTCACCGCGCACGCAGACGGCAGCAAAACCATCACCTACCGCGGCACGGACCGCGGACAGTACCTCCGCCGCGAGGATCTGCAGGTCTGCGCCTGCCGTGTGCTGGAGCAGCTGTAATTGCGCCGGCGCTTCGGCGAATACCATTGCAACGATATGTGTAATGCCCGCTTGCCGGCAGCTCTTGCTGTCTGGCAAGCGGGGCATTACTTGGTTTTGCGGCCTGCAGATTCGTCACGTTTCTCCCGTGTGAGTATGATATCCTCTATACCTCTGTAATCAAATCCGTTTGCGATAAGTACCCTTTAATGCTCTATATTGGTTTTTCAAGATTTGTTTTTGCGCTGGCATACGATTTGGCATATGCGGTATATGGTTTAAGA